>JBGPHY010000479.1:0-4980 GCA_041484625.1 Terriglobia bacterium
AAGCAAAAAAGTCCGCGCATCTTAAGAGTTGTCGCGTTTCGGAAATTAAGTTTTCAGAATACCAGAGATCGGAGCCAAACGGTAGTACTAATTTTGCATGGTCGTAGTGCGTCAGTTTACACGGGGGCAATACGACCAAAAACAGTGAAGCGGCAGGAAGCCGCTTCGACGACCGAATCGCAGATCCTTGAAGCAAGGTTTCCATCAGAATCCTCCTACCGGTTCCCTGTGAGCAATGTCCGTTCCAATCTGACGAGAGACAATCGCTATAATGTCTATCGGATAAAAAGCCATCTCTTTCACTGCGTGTCAAGAGCTGCCCGGTTTTGGGACGCGGATGTTCGAGGATGGTTTTTGTCTGCTAGTTCTATCCCGGCTGTTGCCTACTCAGCCTTATCTCCACCCCGTAATGATACAAGTGTCTTTTTGGCTCTCACCCTTCCCTTTTTGTGGTGATATAATCCCCCCCGGTCCAAGTTCACTAACACGTGCCTCCTCCTCGTTGACAGAATTTCTTAGCCCTCCAAAAGCCTCGCTGCTTTCGGCTTTTGACTTTTTTGGCTCCTCTGCTAATTTGTCCTGGCTGGCGCAGGATTTCTCGCCCAGGCCAGTTAATCTATAGACAATCCGCGTCGCGGAACAGGACGCGTCAACCGAGCGGTCTCTCAATTCACCAGGCCGCCGGCTTAGTGGATAGGTTCCACAGGCCACATTGATTTTGATGATGGGTTTTCTCTCTGCCCTAAGTACTGCTATTCGTAATTACGGTGACGTATTTTTTCATGGTCCTCAAGCAGCCGGTTCCATCTGAAGTGGGGCGATTTTCGATAGTAGGGCAGCCAGATCTTTGCGGGTGAAGGTCCAACGAAAGGGGGCTGCGATTTGTTGGTAATGCTGTTGGAATCGGAGTAAGCGGTCTTCCAATTGTGCCAGGGAGGTGAAGTCATTGGGTGTGAGCACCTTTCTCTGGATGATCGAGAAGTAAATTTCGACTTGGTTCAGCCAACTGGCATGAACCGGTGTGTGGACGGGAATAAGGGTCGGCCATTGAGTCTGCAGTCGCCGGATCGCTCGGGACCCACGATGTCCTGAACCATTATCCATGATCCAAAACACGCGCGTGGCGGAGCGATAGGGTTCGCTAGACATGACATCACTGACTAAACGATCAAATGGAGCAATCCCATTGCTGGCTTCGCAACGACCGAACACTTTGGCGCGACGCACATCCCAAGCCGCCAGGTACACCCAAGCCCCGCCGCGCTGGTATTCGGTTTCGACCAGCATCGGGCGTTCTGGCTGAGGGGGCAACGAGCGGTGTCGGCGCTGGCGGGCTTGAATGCTGGTTTTCTCGTCGGCCGACAACACAAAATCGGTGGGCTGCAAGGGGGTTCCGTTCCAGACCCCTTCGTAAAGATCCAGGATGGGACCGGCCTTTTCGGAAAACTTGGGGTCCCGAGGGAAAATCCAACTGCGGTAACGCCACGGGCGGATGGCATCTTGGCTGAGCCAACGCCACAGCGTCGCCCCACTGATGCTGGCCACGATACCCTGCTGGACGACCTCGCGCTGGATTTCGGACAGGCTGAACCGGGATAAAGGAAGGCCCCAACGATGGGGGAGTTCACAAGCCAGCGCCTTGACCTGGACGGCGACGCTGGGGGGAAAAGCGGGCTGATCGCCCGCCCCGAACCTGTTCCTCCAGGCCAGGGAGGCGTTCTTCGAAGAAGCGTTTTCGCCATTTGCTGACAATCTGACGCGGGGTATCAAGGCGGGAAGCGATGATGTCATTGGAAAGCCCTTCGGCTGCCAACAAGACGATCTTGGCGCGAATAACGTCCCGATACGGTGACGTATATTTTCGGGCTCTAAACTCCAGTCTGGCCCGTTCGTCTTGGGAGAGTTCAATGGCATAGGGACTATCTCTGGGCATAATCCGCACCTCCCCTTGCAAGGAGAGAATAGCAGATTTAGGCCACAAATGAACTCAAATAATACGTCACCGTATTTATGAACAGCAGTACTTAGCTTGGCAAAGGTAGAAGGAAACTTTAGCCGACAGAGGGTTGTCCAGTTGTGGTTGGTGGAGGGTCGCGCTCCGTCGCGACCGCCAAAGTACCGACGGAGCGGTGCACTCCACATGCAGCGACTCTCCCGGACCCTTTAAACACCCTCTAGCGGCGGAGTTCGGTCGGTGAGGCGGCCGTCTTGCGAAACTGGTAAGTGAATTTGCCCAGCGATTTGTTGAGGAAGTGATCCCGCGGCAGGAAGCGCAGGACGGGTTTTCGTCGGCACCCCATCCTTCTCATTTCCGTCAGGATTGACGACTTGTCTGAAGCGAATTTCAACCCCTCTACCAGGGTTTCCAGAGCTTTCTTGCGTTGTCCTCCCCTGGCGTAAACACGGCAGAGGTTCACATACAGTTCTGCCTCACAAGACGCTCGCAAGATGGCAGCCCGGCAGAAATTGATTCCATCCTGGAAATTCTTTTCATGGAGAGCGACAATCAAACCATAATAAGACAAATAGCGCGGATCATCCGGCTCTGTCTTGAAAAGAGCACGAAAAGCATTGGAGGCTTCGGCCAAGTGGTTCTGCCGAAGATACTGCAGACCCTGTTGAAAGGTTCTCTGGTGGGATTCGGCGGGCATTGGGTCCTCCCCAAGAAGATCTCGTACTCAACAACACCAGACCATGGGAACCGGGGATTTCCGGAACAAGGGGTCCCAAACGGAGTCGCCCAAAAACGCTCAAGAATCTAGCACTCCTCGCTGCGGAGGACAACTGGAAATTATGACTGGCGGCGAACCACGTAGTCGGCAAGGTCGGCCAAAAAGCAGGCGGAATCCCCAAAGAGGGACAGAGATTCCTTGGCTCGGTCAATCCAGCGCTGAGCCTCCTCCCGCGCTCCCTGCAACCCCAGGAGGGAAGGGAAAGTGACCATGTCGCGGGCAGCATCCGTCTGGATGGCTTTCCCCAGCTTTTGGGCGTCGCCCGTGACGTTGAGAATGTCATCGACAATCTGGAAGGCCAGGCCCAAGGCTTTTCCATACTTCCGCAAAGCCTCGACCTGGAGTTCCGTGGCGCCAGCCAGGGTAGCTCCTAATTCCAGTGAGACTTCAATCAGGTAGCCGGTTTTCAGGCGGCAGGTAGTCTCCAACGTGGACAACTGTCGGTCGCGAGAGTATTGCTGGATGTCCATGACCTGGCCGCCTACCAGCCCCTTTGAACCAACCGCGTAGGCTAGGCGCCGGCTGATTGGGCCCAGTGTCGAAACCGGGATGGGCTCTGCCATCCCCCTCCCCAGAAAACATTCGAACGCCAGGGAGAGCAAGGCGTCGCCGGCCAGCACCGCAATGGCCTCTCCGTAAACCTTGTGGTTGGTTGGACGGCCGCGCCTCAGGTCATCATCATCCATACAGGGCAGGTCATCATGAATCAGGGAATATGTATGGATCAATTCCAGCCCGCACGCCGGAGAAAGAATCTGATCTCCCCGTCCCCCCGCCAATTCAAATGCCGCAACGGCCAAAATGGGACGCAGACGCTTGCCTCCAGCCATGACGCTGTAACGCATGGATTCATGAATCGTGCGAGGCTCCTCTTCGGCGGATGGCAGCAGGCGGTCCAATGCCTGGTCGATCAAAACCCTTTTCTGTCTGAGGTACTCTTCAAATCGAGATGGCATTGATTTTTCCCGGCAAAGCAAAGTACAAAGAATTCATCAAACTTGGAGTTGGCGGAAAAGACAGTAGACTCGGCGGTCAATCCTGGGGCAGTATACTCTAACCCTTGTCTAACACGAAGGAGGTTTTCTTGAGTCATCAGGAAGTGCAAATCCGGACTGCTACACACAAAGATGCGGAGGCATTCATCTCGCTGGTCAATGCTTTGGCTGACTACGAGAAATTGGCCAGGCCGGATGGCGCCGCTTGTGAGCGCCTTGTGAGAGACGCATTTGGAGAGCAAAAACGAATCGATGTCTTCCTGGCAGAAGTCAGGGGACAGTCGGTGGGTTACGCCATTGTGCTCGAAACGTACTCTTCGTTCCTGGCACTCCCCACTTTGTACTTGGAAGACATTTTTGTGCTTTCCCAGTATCGCGGAAGGCGAGCGGGTTATTTACTTTTCAAGCACTGCGTCCGCGAGGCAGTGAAGCGCGGTTGCGGACGGATGGAGTGGATGGTATTGGATTGGAACAAGTTGGCCCATGACTTTTACGAACGGCTGGGAGCCAGGCGCCTCGGTGAGTGGCTTCCTTATCGGATGGTGAGAACTGAATTGGAGGCAATGCTACAGGACGGTTAGGTTCGGCGACAAAAATGCTAAATCAAGTGCAGAATTGAAGCTGTCCGGCTGGGTCGATGATCCTGAGGAAAAGGTGGCATCCAAGGCCTCTGGAAGTGTCGATGCCGACCAGTGATCGTGCCGGACCTGATTTCTCAACGAGTTCGACAGACCGGAAGGAATGGAAGGGCTCAATTCAAGGGGGGTAACAATTAGCAGGTTCGATTCAAATTTGCTCCTTGCAGGAAAGCCTCGTAACTTGAGCTTAGGATCCTCCGGTTTAAAGGAAAGGATAGACATGCAAGCCATGGCAACTCTTGAAACTCGATTAGCCCGACCTCGAACCAATGGAATGCGCACGGCAAAACGGATTCCACTAAAGGTGAAGTTCCTGGTGGTCGGCCAGGACACGTCGGGAAACCCCTTCGAGACCGAGGGGGAAACCCTTGTCGTCAGTCCCATTGGCGGTTGTCTTAGCCTTACCCAGGATGTCAGGGAAGGAGACAACCTGAAGCTGGTTGCCTCCAACGGGAAGACGTTTACGGCCAATGTCCGCTGGTTCAAGTGTGATGTCAGCTGTAATTTGCGCTATGTTGGCTTCCGGTTACTGGAACCTAAGATGGGTTGGGTGATTGCGGATGGCACGCAGTTGACAGTTAGGGCTTCGGTTTGACAGGGAGGACAAAGATATTG
>JBGPHY010000480.1:0-4965 GCA_041484625.1 Terriglobia bacterium
AGCCGCCTCTGCCCGGTAATTGTGCTTGACGGTGAAATGAGGATGTGACGTAACCTGATACAAAAGTGGCGGGCATGGTGGTCAAGCCACTGGGATTTCCGCCACTTTTGAACACATACAGTGCCAGTCGGTTGTCTGGACTATTGGCCTTCTAAGCGGACTCAAAACGAACGCTGCGCATCCCCCATCGTCGTCGGTACCAGCAGGCCAGGTGTGCCAGCTCCACCACGCCTCTACGGCACTTCAAGTCGACCCTCTTCACTTTTGTCGTGCCGTTAGAATACCCTATGTAAAACCTGATTGTGTCCTTCGTACTTAATGCCATACATTATTAGCTGAGTCACAGATCGTCGTCTGGGGGTTCACACTGATTCAGCGATGAATTCCCGGAATCAGCTCTCATTCCGTGCATGGAGGCACTACTGATGAAGACTCTGAAAATTTTGACTGCAATCGCAGCCAGCGTGTTCTTCCTGGCGGTCAGGCCAGGAATTGCCGAGGAGGACCAGCTTTATAAGACGCTTGAGATCGGGCAACCAGCGCCCGATTTCTCGCTTCAAGGTACAGACGGGCAAACCTACACGCTCAAGAACTTCAGCAGATCGAAGTTCCTCGTTATTGTATTCACAGCAAACCATTGCCCTACCGCTCAGGCTTATGAGGACCGCATCATTCAACTGGTGAAGGACTACAGAGACAAAGGAGTCGCCATCGTAGCTATTTCTCCCAATGATTCCAAGGCATTTCATCTTAATGAGCTGGGATATACAGATCTGAGTGACACTATCGCGGAGATGAAGATCAGGGCCAAAGACAAGGGGTTCAATTTCCCCTACCTCTATGATGGTGACACTCAGAAGACCTCCCATGCTTACGGGCCGGTTTCTACTCCTCACGCCTTTGTCTTTGACCAACAACGCTTGCTTCGGTATGCGGGCCGAATCGACAACAATGAGAGACTCGGTAAAGCTACCGTTCACGATCTCCGGAATGCCCTCGATGCCCTCTTGGCTGGGAAGCCAGTACCTGTGGCAACTACCAAAACGTTTGGCTGCTCAATCAAGTGGTCGGAAAAGCGGGATTCCGTTCGAGAGGACTTTGAGAACCTGGCCAAAGAACCTGTCAGTCTGCAAGTCATCGACACCGCTGGCATTCGAAAGCTGCTGCAAAACAATTCACCAAAACTGCGACTGATAAATGTCTGGGCCACCTGGTGCGGACCCTGCATCAATGAATTCTCCGAACTAGTGACCATTCACCGCATGTACGGTCATCGCGACGTGGAGGTCGTCACTATAAGTTCAGACGCTCCAGATTTGAAGGAGAAGGTCCTGAAATTCCTGAAAGGGAAAGAAGCCTCGTTTCAGAACTACCAGTTTAATGTTGAGGACAATTATCAACTGATCGAGGCGGTGGATAAGGATTGGCCAGGTGCAATTCCATATACCGTTTTAGTTGCGCCCGAGGGGAAAATCATCCACCGTCAGATGGGTGAAATCAATGCCCTGAAGCTGCGCAAGGCAGTGGTGAGTTACGTCGGGCGCTATTACCAATAGCCGCAACACCATGACCAGGATGCAGCACCTGTTGCCGACTTGCACGCTACGGCGGGTCAACGTAGATGAAATTGGCCCGGGTAGCCACGGTGAGTGCATTGGCGACAGTGGTCACCGCGAGCCGTGGGTTCTTCTTCAAAAGCCCATGCTTCCAGCAAACAGCGTGGTCGGCGTGGCTACCAGACACACACTTTCCGCTAGAAGGACTTGCGCCGCCTCATGCGACTCTTGATCATACTCCCCGGTGCCATCGGCGATTTCATCCTGACTTTGCCGTCCATTCTGTGGATCCGTCAGAAACTGCAGCCAAGCTGGATGGAAATGTGGGTGGACCGAGTTAACATTGAATTGGCTGCAGCGGGGACACAAGCCCAGAAAGTACTGGCACTGGCAGAGACCGGAGTGGATCGCTGGCCGCCCTCCGAACAATTATTCCATCACCTGACCCAATTCGACCAGGTCTTCTCTTGGCGCGGAGCGCTTCATACCGAGTGGAGGCAGTCTCTGGAAGAGCACCATTCCAAGATCCATTTCCTGCCGCCCATCCCTCAACCCTGTCCACAGCACGCAATGGATTTCCGCCGCTTCCAAGTTGAGGCGTTGCTGGGAGCCGATGGTCATTTTCCAACGTATCCGGAAATCCATCCGTCCTTAGAGGACGTCCGACATGCCAGGGAACTTCTGGCCCCGCTAAACACTGACGCGCACCCCTACATCATGGTCCACCCCGGTGCCAGTGGCTCTCGAAAGCGATGGCCAGCCGCCAGTTTTGCTGGACTAATTTCCAAGCTCCTCGAAGGTTCTTACCATGTTCTGTTGGCCGAAGGGCCATTGGACCAGGGGGCCGTTCAAGAGGTGCTGACAGTCCTTGGCAGCAGGACCATGCCCGGAAACCTGAGCAGATTGAGACTGGATCGCTTGCTCGGATTGGCCGCCCTGATCCGGCATTGCCAAGTTTGCATCTGCAATGACAGCGGGATTGCACATCTGGCCGCAGCGACGGGAACACCAACTCTGGCCATTTTCACCAGTACCGATCCAACTGTCTGGGCACCAAGAGGCCCTCGCGTGCGGGTGTTAGTTCGTCCTGGAATTAATTTGGTTTTGGACGAGGTTGCAGCCTTCGCAATGGATAGTCGTTCCCCCGTCCACTAATGGCATTGTGTCCGTTCACATATCATAATGAGAGCAGGATCGCCTGCCCCGTTGCCAGCGGCCCATGCACGAGTCAACGCTACCATTTTGTGTGCAGGTTCCCAGGAATATGCTACGGTTCCTCCCTGTAACCCCACACACATGAAAGGATCTTTTAATGAATTGGATTTCCCTGGTAGTCTGGACGATTCTCATGGCGGGAATTGCCTTGCCGGCCAATTCACAGGTCCCGGCGCCTTCTGGTCCAAAGTTCCAGGTTCCCCCGACAAAGAAGCTTCCCGCGACTTCGACTGCCGCAAAACCTCAGGCTCAGCCACCCAAATCGGCCGCTGCTCTTCCTGGTTTGAAGACACAGAAGGAGAAGGTTAGTTACAGCCTGGGTCAGAATCTTGGCATGAACTTCAAGCAGCAGGGAGTAGATATAGACTTTCAACTTCTGAGCAGGGGGATCCAGGATGCTTTGTTAGGCGCAAAGCCCATGATAAGTGAGAAAGATATGTCTCAAGCCATGGAAACCTTTCGCCAACAGATGATGGCGAAACAACAGGCTCAAATGCAGGTCCTGGCGGTGAAGAACAAGAAGGAGGGCGAAGAATTCCTGGCGGAAAACAAGTCTCGTGCGGGAGTAGTGGCCCTGTCCAGTGGCCTTCAGTACAAGGAACTGAAAGCCGGGACGGGAGCTACGCCCAAGTCGACCGACACGGTGACTGTTAACTACCGAGGGACCTTGCTGGATGGCACGGAGTTTGATAATTCCTACAAGCGAAGAGAACCGGTCACGTTTGAAGTGAGCAAGATTATCGCGGGATGGACGGAAGCTCTCCAGTTGATGAAGGTGGGTGCGAAGTGGCAGTTGTTTGTGCCCTCAAGCTTGGCTTACGGCCAAAGCAGCCCCGGAGCCGAGATTCCCCCCAACTCTACGCTCGTGTTTGAAATCGAACTGTTGTCAATCAAACCGTGAAGGCCGTCGCCCGGCCTTTAGAAGGGAGAATGGATGAACGGCATTCCTGTCCTGCAGGTGGAGGGCGACTGCATCGCCCGCGCCTGGGAGAATTCCCTGATTGAACTCCACAAGAACGGCTGTTCCATCAAGACCCAGTACGACAAGCCAGAGGATCCTCCGAGCAAAGATGCCACCATGATCATCACGGTCACTGACCCTTTGGCAGAACCCATGATCCATAAGGATTTCCCTGGCGGGCCGGAAGATCTCCAGGAATACATCATGGAAGTCTGTGAAGGCATCAAGGACCACTTGGTCCGAAACCCCGAGGATCCCGGGGATACACACTGGGAGTATACTTACCACCAGCGCCTATTCAATTACTTGGTTCCCACCAAAGGGACCTACGATCAAATCGAGATCCTGTGCCGTAAGCTGGCGGAGACCTCCTACACCCGGCGCGCCCAAGCGATTACTTGGAAGGTTTGGGAAGACAACGACTGTTATGATCCCGCCTGTCTCCAGAGCCTCTGGTGCCGGATGATCGAGGAAAACGGAGAACTGGTTCTGAGCATGAACGTGCGTTTTCGCTCCAACGATGCCTATAAGGCAGCTTTCATGAACATCTTTGCATTGGTCCAATTACAGCAGAAGATTGTCGCGCGAATCTCTGATCTTTCGGGCAAAAAGATTAAGATTGGGCGATACTGTCACATGGCGGATAGCTTCCATATTTATGGATCCTATTTCCGTGAATTCGAGCGCCGGTTCCTGGGTTCGCTGGAGAAAAGGGCTTTCGAGAATCGTACGTTGCGTTATGAGGACCTGCGGGAGGTCATGGATGCAGCCCGGCCTGGAATCCTGGATAAGGCCAGGAACATGGGAAAGTGAGAAGGGATGGCTCAGCTACCTCCGAATTCGGAGACTCATGAAGTCGTGGTTGTCGGCTCGGGCGCTGGAGGCGGCACTGTAGCCCACGTTTTGACTGGTTTAGGCATCCGGGTAACCTTGCTCGAGGCCGGTCCAATGCTCGATCCCTCGCAGGAGTTCAAGGAACATGTCTGGCCTTACGAAGTTGATCACAGAGGCGCAGAACCGGGGGGAGCTGTTTACTTTGGCCGAGGCAAGCCCTTTGGTTATTTTTCCACCACCAACGGCGGCTGGGACCTGGAGGGCGAACCTTACACCGTAGCCGCGGGAAGTGAGTTCCGTTGGTTTCGCTCGCGGATCCTCGGCGGCCGAACCAATCATTACGGGCGGATGTCGTTCCGCTTCTCCGACTATGACTTCAGGCCCTATGACAGGGACGGG
>JBGPHY010000481.1:0-4965 GCA_041484625.1 Terriglobia bacterium
AGAAATCGGGTTCGCGGTTGGCGGCTGCTGAGTACATTAAACAGCTTATGCAGGTAGCGCAACAGTATCCAAACCAGGCCGAAATTAGCCAGGACCACGAGCAGGTTGGTGGCGGTAATCTTCTGAAGGAATGTCGGCTGGTCTTGCCGCTTCCCCGAGCCCCAACCAGCAGGATCGCCGCGAATCGACCCGCATTCCACTGGGAAAGGGCCTGTTCCATGCCTTGCATTTCCTCGTCCCGCCCGATGAGGAGACGCGGGACTTCTACCGGGGCAGACCGAAACAGGCGTCGATATATTGAGGGCTGAGGACGGTCAACCCGCTCTATCTTCAGTACTCCACTCAGGTCGGGCTGTTTTACCACCGGATCCAGGACGGGACGAGGGGGTAATCTCCAGCCAACACGGAGCAGAAGCCATTCCAGGAAGTGGCGACTCTCCACGGCCTCCTCCATGACGGGAGCCGTCTCCGCGGTTCCACCTCCTCAACCTCAGTGGGGAGCATGAGCCGGGAATCGGAGAGAATTTTCCCGGCCCATTCTCCTACTCTTTCCTCCAGGCTGAGTTGGCGCGCTTCATAAAGAGGCGGGTCGAAAACAGCGCCGTCCGGAGACCATCGTTCCAGCCATTCAAGCATGGAAGCGAGGGCTAACTGTAATAAGGAGTTGCATGGATCCGTCCAGAGTGGAACGGCCAAGAGTGTCGGCTAGCAGGCGGTCGGCAATAACGGACCGAAGAGGGAAATCCTGAGGGAAATCCTGTCGGAAATTCTTCAACCCCAATAACGCATCCCGCCAGGAGTGGGCAGGTGGTAGCCCCGCTTCCAGAATAAACTGTTTCGACGAGAGTGGCAGCAACACCGGGAGTAATCGCACCAGTTCTCCGGTCGGAGATTCATATTCTTCTAACGCCAACAATGCCCGCCGGACAGGGCGTCTTCTCTCGTATTGTTCGATGGGCCCTTCCAGCAAATCCTTTCCGGCTTCTCTCACAAGAGTCAGTGCAGTGACGAGGCCTCCCGGTTCTACCATTCTGGAGTTCCACTGTTCATAGGCCGTGCGCACTTGCAGGAGAAGGGATGCAACATCGTTCCAAGCTCCGGCCATTTCACTCAAGAGACGTTGCTGCCGGGCCTTGGCCGCTTCAGTAAACCTCTGCCATGCGGATTGCCATTCGTATGCCATATATCAACCTGACCATTCTCATTCACCGGCGAGGTCGTCGGGAAAAAGGGACTTGGGCGCTTTTCATACCCAGGATGACCTATTCAGGTTCGGTCCCAATGCAACGGACCGAGTAGCCTGCGTCTACGTTGATAACGCACCCCGTGATCATTTCGGATTCGGCAGAAGCCAGGAAGGCGACGAGGTTGGCAGTGTCTTCGGGGCGTTGAAATCTCCCCATGCCCAATGTCTTGGCCCTCTGCTCAAGCCAGGCGGCATCGTGCCCTTCTTGCTTCTGTATCTCAAGCTCAGTGGCAGACAACACCCATCCGGGGATAATGTAATTGACTCTAATCCTGTCCTGTACTAAGGCAATTGCCAGGTTCTTGGTCAGGGTGAGCAAGCCACCTTTGGAAACAGAATAGGCCGGTAGTTTCGCGGCTCCGCCCAGGCCATGAACGGAACCCACATTGATGATGCTGCCCCCTCCAGCTTTGCGCATTTCGGGCACAGCGTACTTGCAGAGAAAGAACGGACCCTTCAGATTTACGGAGAGAACCTTCTCCCAGAAGTCTTCGGTAGTTTCCTCCAGTGTGGCTCTTGGGTAGATCCCTGCACAATTGACTAGAATATCGAGTCGACCGAATCGCTCCCTCGCCTCCTCGACAACTTGCCGGCAGGAGTCACCCTGGCCAACATCGGCCCACAGGAAGAAGCCGTCGCCATCCGACTTCTGGATGAGAAGGAGAGATTCCTCTCCGCCCTTCCGGGAAACGTCCACGAGCGCCACGCGGGCACCCTCCGCCGCCAGGCGCACCGCGCAGCCCCGGCCGATGCCTGACCCCGCGCCAGTGACTATAGCCACTCGATTAGACAGCCGTGGTGTAACGGCGTTCATGGTCTTAATGCCCTCCCTCTGGGTCTAAGTTGGTGGTGCAAGGAGTACAACCCTCCTCTGCGAGTTTCGGGTACTTCCGCTTGAACTCTTCCGCCACTTCAGAGGCAGAGCGCTCCTTGAACTGAGATGCAGGTAGAAAAAGAGAAGGGTTCGGCTCACCCCGGGTTATCGAAGTCACGTCACGGGTCATTTTCAGGGTGAACGGCCCGGCTTTCGGACCCTTTGAGAACCTCTCCCGCAATGGAAAACAATCCAAGACCGGAGCCACCCAGCGCTCCACCCGGTCTATTTCACCGCTGGGAAGGGTGTAGTCATTTTGGACCTTCAGGACTTCCAACCCGTGAATCCGGGTCTTTTCGGATATTGCGCTCTCCCCGCAGGATTGAGGTTTGGCGCTCAAGTACTGGGCATACCGGGTTGACAGGGGTGAGGTGGTTCTGGACTGGGTCAGAGGCTCCAACTCTACCCGCTGTCTGGCTTTGACATCCAGGATGGTTTTCGCATCAACCCACTGTTTGGTTGCAGCTATCTTTCTGACAATCTTGACCTGAGATCCATCGCTTTTGACAGCCTCGGTGATGAATTCGGTATCTGTTTCTGCGCCAGCGGGCGAAAACCGTTTCTCCACAGTCTTGGCGGTGTAAGCAGTTCGTCCTTGCCCCCGACATTCGCCCGGGCGCGTCCCGCCCGCCATCCCCAAGAGCAGGATCACGGAAAACAGAGAAACAATTCGCATCAGCCCCTCTTTCAGTGCATTTGGGTGTAAGGATTGACTTGTGTCACCACCAGCCTGGATCCCTCGGTGACAAAGTGAAAGCTCAAGTTACAGATGGTGCAGTGCAGGACATTGCTGGATTCCCTGTCGGGCCTGACCACCGACGAGGCACCCAACCTCTCGCAGTGAGGGCAAAGGCCCCGAGAATGGTCCGCACTGTTGAGGGGCGGTTGAGGCGAGTCATCCGGAGATTTCATGCGAGATCTCGAATAAGTGGTTGCCCGGGAATGGCGCAGGGTCTATGCCGGAGGCTCCCGGCCTTCTTTCAAAGCCTGCAAAATGGAGCTCAGTGTCAGGATGAGTTCTTCTTTATTCACATGCGACCGGGAGAATCTCAATTCGAGGGAGAAGTCCCGCGTGGGCGGGCGAAACCGAAACACATAGTTCTTGGGGCGCGCCGGCTCTCCTCCCAGTCGCTCCTTCCGGGCGTCATCGCGGGAAATCTCCCCCCGGGCAAAGCGCCGCACCAGTTCCACCATCTTCTCACGGGTAGGCTGACGTGCGATCTGGAGGAGCATGGATTTGCTCAGGACCTGGGATTCCAAACACATCTGCCCCACATCCGGGGGAATGGTATTGAGACTCAAGGTCTCGGTCACCGAGGAGCGGGCCTTGCTGATTCGCTGGGCGATCTGCTCGTGAGTATAGCCGAACCGATCGATCAGCGACTGCAGCCCCTCCGCTTCTTCGAAGGCCGTTAGATCTTTGCGCTGGAGGTTCTCAATCAGCCCGATTTCCGCGACTTCAGCATCGTCGACATCTTTTTCGATGCAAGGGATCTCATGGAGACCCGCCGTCAGGCTGGCCCGGTAGCGGCGTTCTCCCGAGATGATCATAAACTTGCCGTTGTCCCGGTTCAATCGTACCAGGATGGGCTCCAGAACCCCCTTTTCAGTTATGGAAGCGATCAGATCGGTCAGGTCACCCACCATCTGACGAGGCTGATCCGGGTTGACCTCCAACTGCTCAATCGGGACCATCCGTCCCACCGGAGCGCCAGTACGTATGCTCAGTTCATCCACGTAGTGAAAGTCGTGACGCATCTTAACCGTGATGGGCAAACCACTCTTCTTGGACACGTTCCAATACCTCTTCGGATAGTTTGTAGTATTCGATGGCCCCGCTGGAGTGGGGTGCAAAAGAGAAGATGGGTTCCTTGTATGCCGGACTTTCCTCCAATCGGACGTTCTTGGAGATCACGGTCTTAAAAACCTTGGCACCGAAGACTGATTTGATCTGCCGGTAAATGTCCTTGGACAAAACCGTCCGCTTATCATGCAAGGTGATCAACACCCCCAAAACTTTCAGATCCGGGTTGGGCCGCGCTTTGATCCGCTCCACAGTTTCCAATAGGTCGTCGGTACCTTCCAGGGCAAAGTAAGAGGACTGGATTGGAATCAGCAGGTGCGTGCAGGCCATCAGGGCATTGACCGTGATCAGTCCCAGAGTGGGAGGTGTATCGATGACGATGAAGTCGTATTCCAACCGGATCCTTTCCAGCCGGTCCTTCAGGCGGAAGGGGGCATCGAATTCACCGATCAAATTGCCTTCCAGCTTGGCCAGTGCGATGCGGGCTGGTGCAAGATCCAGGTGCATGACCGAGGTAGGGCGGATCACATCCTTGACGCTGAACTTCGAATCCATTAAGACATCATAGACGCTCCGTTCCACTGTGCGAATGTCGAGGAAGCTTAATGAACTGTTCGCTTGGGGATCCAGGTCGAGAAGGAGAGTCTTCTTCCCGCGTTTGGCAAAGGCCGCCGCCAGGTTGATTGCCGTCGTGGTTTTGCCCACGCCCCCTTTTTGGTTAGCAATGGCCAGGATCATTCCAGCTCCCTACATTTTGTATTTGCCCAAATCCTCGTCGTTCAGGTTTTCCAGCCAGCGCTTCAGTTCTTCATCTGTCACTTTCTCCTGCCGCGACGTGGCCGCTTTGGAAGTGCTGAGCACCTCTTCGTCCACGAAAATCGGACTGTCAGTTCTCAACGCTAAAGCCAGGGCATCGCTGGGTCGAGAGTCCACGCAGATCAGTTTTCCTTCCCGTTCCAGCCAGATCACCGCGTAGAAGGTATCCTTCTTTAGCTGGTTCACCACCACCTTGTGTACCGAACAGTTCAGTCTATTCAAAAC
>JBGPHY010000482.1:0-4954 GCA_041484625.1 Terriglobia bacterium
AACCTTATTGACAATGCCATCAAATTCTCCTGTTACCAGGAGGATGCTGAGGTGGTGATCGGATCAAAAGCAATTGAGGGAGAATCGTGTTTTTTCGTGAGCGATAACGGAATAGGGATTGACTCCCAGCACCATGAGTCCATTTTTGATCTTTTCCACCGGTTGGAAGAACTCAGAGGAGCAGAAGGGGCAGGTGTCGGACTGGCAATTGTGCGCAGGGTCCTCGATATCTACGGGGGGCGGGTCTGGCTGGAGTCCGAAAAGGGAAAAGGGACCACTTTCTTTTTCACCATCCCCAACCGTCCAGCAAGTACCTGACATTCGGAATAACTACCATGAGCGCAACAGACCCGGAAAGGCTATTGCTCATCCGTAAGGCCCTCCAGGAACACCACTGGGACGGTTTGGTTTTGTTCCACCCTGACAGTGTTCTGATGGCAAGCGGTATGTTCCCCGGTAGCATCCATGTGGTCGCTGTCGTCGACGCCGATGGGCAAGTAGCAATCATCACGCCTTGGTGGCGGGAACAATTTACACGGGCGGAGAGTTGGGCCGACACGGTTTTCTGCTTCGATTGGTGCAAGCCGTCAATAGTAGTTGACCCCTTGTTGGCAATGAAGGACTTGCTTCAGCAATGCCGATTCCGCCTGAGATTGGAGAAGGTCGGCTACGAAGGAAGGCCTCATCACTACAGCCCAGCCCAGCTTCCCTCGGAGCTATTCACTTATGACGAGGTCAAAGAGGAACTGGCGCAGATCTTTCCTCTGGTGGAAGACGGTACTGGCGTAATCCACGAGCTCAAATCCACCAAGACAGCCCGCGAGGTTAGGAAACTCCGTTTGACCAACCGGGTGGCCTGGGAAGGAGTTCAGGCTTTCTATCGCAATGCGGTCCCAGGCATTCGGGAGTGTGAACTTGCGGCTGAAGTGAACTACGCAGTCCTTAAGATTGCCGGCACGAACGGCATTCAGTACACTTACTGCGATCCACCTCAGATCACATCCGGTCCGGAGCGAACAGTCATTGCCGATACAATGTCCAACCATGCCACCGAGCGCCGCCTTGAGCAAGGCGACCCCGTGATGTTGGAATTTGGTGTACATGCCGATGGATATTGGGCAGATATTACGCGCTGCCTGATCGTCGGCGGCCCTGAGGATGTCCATGAGAAGATTCACCAGGCTGTGATTGCTGCTCAGCAGTCAGCCGTTGCGGCCTATGTCCCGTTCCAGACCAGCGGCCGGCAACTCTGCGAGGCGGCTTGGGAATCCATGAAGAGTGCCGGTTTCGGCCCCGGGATCACTCATGGCTTGGGCCACGGTCTCGGTTTTGCTTATCACGAGGACCGGCCAGAGCTGGGACCCGCGAGTAAAGACATAATCCGTCCAGGCCACGTCACGTCGATTGAGCCGGGGCTCTACTGGAACGTGGCTGGCAGACCGGTTGCCGGAATCCGAGTGGAAGATAACGTCGTCTGGGGAATGAAAAAGGGACAGGCTGAAGTGCTCTCTGATTTCTACCGGGGGTTGGGTGGATGCTTTGGCGCGAAAGTATTTTGATTACAGGGATCTTCCTGGTCTCTCTGGCTGACCTGGTGCTGTGTCTTCTGGCCTTTTCCGACATGGCCCAGTTTCGGCTCAGGCCGGTTCGAGTGTTGGCCGGATGGTTCTTGCTTTGTGCTTTGCTACCCGTCGCCGGTTCACTTTTCTATCTGCTAACCATGGAGAAACAGCGTGCCTAAAGGGAAGAGATACCGTTCCATTGACACTGCCGCTGTCCATGCAGGAGAACAGGTCTGCCCGGTAACTGGGGCAGTAGATACCCCCATCTATCAATCCACTACCTTCTCTTTCGCCAATGCCGAGGCCGGAGCTGCCTTGTTCTCCCATGAAAGGGACGGCTACGTCTATACTCGCTATGGAAATCCGACCATTGCGGCATTGGAGGAGAAGATTGCCATACTGGAAGGCGCCGAAGCGGTTCAAGTGACCGCCTCTGGCATGTCGGCAATTTCCACCTGCATCTTGGGGCTGGTCAAGCAGGGAGACCATATCGTATCGGCAAAGTCGATCTATTCGGCGACTTACGATCTCTTTTCTACTCTACTTCCCAGATGGGGAATCGAAGTCAGCTTTGTTGATTCTTGCACTCCCGAAGCATTTTGCCGCGAGATCCGTTCTAACACCCGGTTGGCCTACATTGAGTCTCCCAGCAACCCAACATTGACGATTCTCGACATTGCCGCAGTTGCTGATGAAACCAGTAGGAATGGCATACTCTTGATCAGCGACAACACTTTCGCCACACCGTACAATACCCGCCCCCTGGAATTGGGAGTGGACTTGGTAATTCATTCTGCCACCAAGTACTTTGCAGGCCACGGGGACGCCATGGGCGGAGCAATTGTCGGCAGGAAGGAACTGGTGAAGCGGATTTCCGTGGAATTCCACCGGGATTTGGGAGGAGTCATCAGCCCGTTTAATGTCTGGCTGATTCTGAGAGGCTTGCGTACTTTTGCTCTGCGTATGGAACGCCACAATAGCAATGCCCTGCGGGTCGCGCAGTACCTCTCCTGCCACCCCAAGGTTGAGGCTGTGAATTACCCCGGTCTGATGTCTCATCCGGGTCACGACGTGGCTCAAAAGCAGATGAGAGGCTTTGGAGGAATGTTGAGTTTCATTGTCCGTGGCGGAGTGGAGGCTGGAAAACATGTGCTGGATCATGTGCAACTCTGCACGCTCGCGGTCAGTTTGGGAGACACCCGAACTCTGATCAGCCATCCAGCTTCCACCACTCACAAGATTGTCTCTCGTGAGCAGCGGTTGGAAATCGGTATTGAGGATGGTTTGGTCCGATTATCTGTGGGAATAGAGGATGCCCAGGACCTGATCGACGATCTCGACCAGGCCCTTGCTGGAGTAAATTAACACGAGACCTTCGATGGCATTGGCCTCCTCCGGCTCAACGGGATCTGCTTCTTCCGGACATGGTGAGCACCTGTTGCCCCTGATCTTCAAGGGCATCAGATTTCCCGGGGCCGGTGCCGATTCGATCCTTGGAAGCGGTGAAGCCAGTTATCTCCGATCGATTATTTTCTCGAGGAGGAATTGATGACAGGACGATATGTCCGTTGCGGGAACTGGCTGGTTTTTCTTGGGCTCTTCCTGTCGGCTCACTGTTTTTCCCAAGGCCTTGAATATGTCAAGGCAAACTACACCAAGTACGAACACTATATCCCCATGCGTGACGGTGTTCGGCTTTTCACGGCCGTCTATATCCCCAAGGACCACTCTAACTCTTATCCGATTCTTCTTATTCGCACTCCGTACAGCGTGGGACCGTATGGTGAGGACGCCTACCGGGAGAACATCGGTCCTTCGCCTTTGATCGCAAAGGAGGGCTATATCATCGTGTTTCAGGCTGTCCGTGGCCGATGGATGTCTGAAGGCCAGTTTGAGCATATGCGTCCCCATCGTCCTGTGAAGACCGGTCCCAAGGAGATCGACGAAAGCACTGACACCTACGACACCATTGATTGGTTGTTGAAAAACGTTCCAGGCCACAACGGCCGCGTCGGTTTGTGGGGAATCTCGTACCCTGGCTTCTATGCTGCGGCGGGCATGATCGATGCGCACCCGGCACTGAAGGCAGTCTCTCCGCAGGCTCCGGTCTCGGACTGGTTCGCTTCTGACGACTGGCACCACAATGGCGCTTTGCTTCTTGCCCATGCCTTTGGCTGGTTTTCGGGAGCCGGATGGTCTTTCTCCAAGCCAAGCACCGTGGCGCCGGACAAGTCCATAGACCGAGGTACCGAGGATGGTTACGAGTTCTTTCTCCGCTTGGGCCCTATGCGCAATGCAAATGAAAAGTTTCTAAAGAACGAAATCCCGTTCTGGAACGAGATGATGAAACGGGAATCCCGGGATGAGTGGTGGAAGGCGCGAAACATCCGCGCTCACCTCAGCAAGATCAAGCCCGCCGTCATGACTGTCGGGGGATGGTTTGACGCCGAGAATCTATTTGGCGCGCTGGAAGTGTACCGCTCGGTGGAATCGCAGAGCCCGGGGGCATTCAATATCCTGGTAATGGGGCCCTGGATCCACGGTGGTTGGGAATCCGCCAAGGGCGATTCGCTGGGTGATGTCCGCTTCGATGCGCCAACCGCGGAGTTTTACCGCGAGCACATCGAACTGCCCTTTTTCAATTATTTCCTCAAAGACAAAGGGAAACAGGAATTACCCGAGGCATACGTCTTCGAAACGGGCACAAACCGATGGCGAAAGTTCGACTCTTGGCCTCCCAAGACTGTAATTCCGAAACCAGTCTATCTGCATGACAAAGGAAGCCTTTCATTTGACCCGCCTGGTAGTGACACAAAAACCGACTTCGACGAGTACACCAGCGATCCTAAGAAGCCGGAACCGTTCGTCTCTGGCGAACCGACCCGGGTCGAGTTCAACATCTCGGACCTTTTCCACACTTTTCGCCGTGGACACCGCATAATGATTCAAATACAAAGCACGTGGTTTCCGCTAATTAACGTCAATCCACAGAAGTTTTTGAACATCAATGAGGCCAGCGAGGCTGATTTCCAAGCGGCCACTCAGCGTGTCTATCACTCACGCACCCGGCCCTCCTTGGTAAAGGTCTTCATCTTGTCGCGCGCATTGTCCCAGTAAGCAATGGACTCCCCTCCCTGGAGAATCTCCGTTCTAATGACGGGGTCGCGCTCCGCCTGGCTGGTCGTCAGCCACTGCAAAGCTCCCCTCCAGTCCCTCAGCCGAACTGGTGCCAATCCAAACCATTCCCCGTGCAGGGTATTTGATGCTCACAGGCAATCAAGCGTTCCCGGAATGGGTCTTCGCCGGAGGGATCCCGGCAGCACGAAGATTTACCAGTTTATTCAGGCTGTCAAACCAGAAAGGGGCTCCCAGCGATAGAGCAAATGTGGTCA
>JBGPHY010000483.1:0-4951 GCA_041484625.1 Terriglobia bacterium
AAGGGATGCGCATCATACACTGACCCGTTGGAATATGCTCCCGACCGCTTCCCCGTACTCGGGTAAACATCTACCCATCGCTCCGTGAAGGCCTTGCGAGTCACATCCAAATATTCCTTTCCCAGAGGCTCCAGAGCAGCCCTCACATGTTTCTGGGCCTCTTCGACGGGATACTTTAGATCAACGTCGCGGACCAGCGGTGCATACAAATCATAGTAGTGAAGCTGGTCGACTCCCAACATCCGCTGCCGCAATTTCAGGTAACGATGGAAGCTGCCGAGATTACGGTTCACGTTCTCGACCAAACTCCGGTAAACCTCGACGGAAATGTTGGCCCCGTCCAACGCACTTTCCAGGCAGGTGTTGTATTTCCGTGCCCGAGCAAAGAAGAGATTTCGCCTGACGTTAGCATCCAACAACGTTCCATAGGTGCGCCGGAAGTCGTTCAGCCGACCCATATAGGCAGCAAACACTTTCTTGCGATCGTCACGGTTGGCTGAGGTACGGGCCAAACTGAAGGCTGCTTGATCGAGCTTAACCGTCTTGCCGTCGCTTAAGGTCACTTCCACAAAAGGAAAGTCTGCATTCGAAAGTATGCCAAATGTGTTGTGGGGACCGTCCGCCATCAAACCGGCATCGGCAATGATTTTCTCTTCCCCTTCTGTTCCCGTGTGGACTACACGACGGAGGATGTCATCCAGGTTGTGCTTGAAGACCTCCAGCCGCCTTTCCTCCAAGATCATGGACTCGATGACAGTCCGGCCTGCCTTGAGAATCTCGGGCTCGATGAAAGCGGTCTTGGCGTTGTAAGCGGGCCCGATGGAATCCATCTCCTGTTTCATGCCCAGAAACTTTGAGTTTCGTGTGTCAAGATCCGAACTCATGCTGGCATAAGCGTAGAGGCGGGCGAAATCCTTGCTCAGCCGGCTATCGAGTTCCAGGCATGCCAGCAGTTGAGTCGGCGATTGGCCGATTCTTCCCCGATATTGATCAATCCCCGTCATCTCGGAGAGCAGCTTGTCCTTCGCCTTTTGCCAGGCTTCATCGGTGGGGTAGAGGTCGGCCAGATTCCACTTGAATTGTTCCGGGATACTGCTCCGGTCGCGTTCTTGGCCAAGAGTGGCAGATCCCCCGGAGAGCAGGAGGCCCACCAATGGGAGTGCAATGTTTCTAAAAGGATGCATATCGTCGTCATTCCTCATGGAGATGAAATGGCTCTAAAAGCTAATCGAACAGCCCGGTTGATTGCAATGGAAATCCTGCCAACAGGATCTCCTTCCGCGAAACCTGGAATGGGCATTCAAGCTCATCCTTCGTTGAGAGCCTGTTCCTTGAGGATAAAGCATGAATGGCTCTTGAAGACCGCCCAGACCGGAAGGCCTTCCCTGAGCTGAAGGGATCTTGCCGCACCGATCGTCAGCGTCACCCGCAGGGGGACTCCACAGTCCAGCAGCAGATGGACTTCATGAGCCACACTCTCGAGAGAAAGGATTTTTCCGGGGAGAAGGTTTTGTGCACTTAACCCTTGAGGCTCCTGGACAGACACCAGGATATCGCGGCTGCGCAAGCCGATTCGTATAGGCTGGTTGCTGGACCCATTAGAAAGCGGTACCACGATCCGGCAGCCGCTCAGGTCGCAGGTCATCGTTCCATTTTCATGACTGACACTCGTAATCCGGCCCTGCAGAATGTTTTCAACACCAAGAAGACGGGCTACGACCGCAGCTTCCGGTTTCTCGAGAATCTCCCAGGGGTCTCCCTGGGCTGCCACCTGACCGTGTTTCAGGAAAACCAGATGCTCTCCCACTGTCAGAGCCTCCGAAATGTCATGCGTGACATAAAGAATAGGGATCTGCAACTCCTGATTCAAGCGTTCCAGATCCGCCAGCAGCGAGCGCTTCACTGCCAGGTCCAGGGCTGAAAGGGGTTCATCCAGTAGCAAAACCCGGGGCCGGGTGACCAGGGCCCGTGCTAGCGCGACCCGTTGTTGTTCTCCCCCTGAAAGTCTTTCCGGCCGACGCTGAGAAAGGTTCGCGATTTCAAAGGATTCCAGAATGGCCCCTACCCTGGTCATCCGTTGACTGGAGGGAAGATCTTTCACCCCATAGGATACATTTTGCTCGACTGTCAAATGAGGAAAGAGGGCAAGATCCTGAAAAACATGAGCCACCTTTCGCTGCCGGATCGGCAAATTTCGGCCCGAAGCCGAGTCGAAGAAGACCACCTCCCCGCAGCGGATAATGCCTTGGTCAGGAGTCTCGATGCCCGAAATCATGCGCAGGGTCATTGTCTTCCCCGACCCGGAGGGGCCGAAAAGGATAGTGATCCCCTGCTTCAGTTCGAGTGAGATCTCCAGGCGGAAGGGCGGTTCCTGCTGCGGATAATACGTTTTAGAGAGCTGGATGTGCAGCATGGTTGATATCGGGCTATTTCCTGTAGGCGTGCAGGTTAATGAGGTATAAGATGGCCACGGCACTCAATGAAACGATGCCTGTCAGCACCAGCGCTTCGGAGTCCCGACCGGCTTGCACTGCGTCGTAAATCGCCACCGACACCGTCTGGGTCTTTCCCGGAATATTCCCCGCAATCATAATGGTGACGCCGAAATCTCCCAGGGCGCGGGCAAAGGCCAGAGCAGTGGCCGCCCAAACTCCCTTCCAAGACAGGGGTAGAGTGATTGTCCGAAAAACCCGGAATTCTCCCGCTCCCAAAGTCCGCGCCACATTTTCAAGAGAAGGGTTAATTCCCTCGAAAGTGGCCCTTACCGATTTCACCATCAGGGGTAGGGCATGAATCGTGGCCGCAATGACTGCAGCTGTGGGTGTAAAGACCAGGGTGATTCCCAGGACCGATTCCAAGAAATGCCCCAGCCAGCCTCTCTGGCCCAGTACCACCAGCAGGTAATAGCCCAGGACCGTGGGAGGCAGGACCAGCGGTAGAGTGACGACCGCATCCAGCCATTCCCTCCCGCGAAACCGGTATCGAGCCAAAATCCAAGCCAGAAGCACACCCAGGAACAGCGCAATGGCGGTGGCCAGCACAGAAACCTGCAGTGAAAAGCCGAGGGGAAACCAGTCAAACCGAGAAGCCATAGCGCTCCAAGACCGCCTTCCCCGGCGGACTCAAGAGGAAGTCAACCCATTGGCGACTGAGCCGCTGGTGGGCGGTCCGACGCAGGATACACAGTGTCTGCCGAATAGGCTCATGGAGGCTGGAGTCCAGCAGAACAAATCGGCCGCCCGGTCTCCGACTCAGGGAAAGGGCCAGAATGGCCACTTCTACGTTTCCGGTCTCGGCAAACTGGCGGCATTGGCTGATGTTCTCGGCAAAGACCAGTTTGGATCGAACGGATTCCCAGATTCCAGCTCTTTCTAAGGCCTGTCGCGCGGCCAGTCCATAAGGGGCATGTTCCGGATTCGCGATGGCGATCCTCTTCACTCCCGCCAGGCTCAGATCCTCCAGGCAATTCACTGTCACGGGCGAGCCCTCGCTCTGCCACAGTACAATTCTTCCTGTACAAAGAACCCGCTGAGTTCCAGGGAGGACCAAGCCCTGCTTCTCCAGCATGTCCACATGAGATTGGCTGGCCGCCACGAAAACGTCAAAAGGGGCTCCCTGCTCAATCTGGTGGGCTAATGCCCCGGTGGAACCAAAACTGAAAATCACCTGGCTCTGTCCCTCGTGAGTGAACTGCCGGCCCAGTTCCTGGAAGACGTCCGTCAGATCGGAGGCGGCAGCGACAATGAGGGATGACTCCGGGAGTGATGTATTTTGTAGTCCTTTGCTACGGCATGACCAGTTCAAGCAACCTACGATGAGTCCAAGTATCCCAACGACACGAAAGAACCTTGTCGTCATTTTGTACCTTTTGAGAGAATGAGCTCACAAAGAACGTTTGAGAAAAATCCAACGATGAATGGCAGGGCTCCAAATACCTCGCTGCAGGGCGGTTGTGTCAACCCCATGAGAATGTGGCGGTTCACAGTCCCCCCAGAGCAAGACCTGAAATCACCTGGGAGAAGCCCTGGACTCATCCCTTCGGTTCTGACTTCAGGATCATCACCTCGGTGGCTTTGACCAGAGCCGCTGCCCGGTCTCCAACTTCCAGGTCCAACTCCAGGCAGGCTTCTCGCGTAATGATGGCGGTAATGGTTTGCCGCCCTATGCTCAAGACCACGCGGGCCAACAGGCCATCCAGTTCGATTTCCTTTACAGTCCCCGTAATCTTGTTCCGTCCGCTGATTCTCAGGGCGCCCGTCATCCTTAAGGGGGAAGGTCGCGGGCGACTCGAGGGGGACCTTCCCTTCCTGGCTGTAGGTCGGTCGCGGCCGAAACTCTGCAGTGCCCGACTGCTGCTTCTCGATGGCCGCAGGAAACGCTTCAGTTCCTCATCGGGTATTCGATAGTGCCCCCCCGCTGTCCTGGTGGAACGGATCCACCCGCGATAGATCCATTGTTTAAGGGTAGGGTAACTGACTCCGATTGCTTTGGCGACCTCGGGAAGCCTGCGCAGCATTAGTCACTTCCAGTCCGATCTTAACCTTCCTGCCTGCCTCTCACGCAGGGGAATCCAACGGACTCTTGATTTAATACCTATTAAATCGTATTGAATCACCATAAATCGTAGAACAAACCGAGTGAAATTGTCAAGCCGGCCGGTTGCCCAGCCCTTTCGGAACTTCTGAGGAGAGAGGGGGGCGGAGGGGAACTGGCCGCCAGCCGGAGGATGCTGCGACGTTTGGTCGGAAGCTTGGGCCCCCGCTTTGCCCAATACGTCGTCTGGGATAGCCTCTATGCCAATGCTCCGGCGCTCGACGAGGCCAACGATCTGGGCTTATACGTGGCCGCCCCTCTGAAGGACAATCTTCCCCTGCTCTATGCCCAAGCCCGGGCTCGTTTTGAAGCCCGGCCTTCCCCTGCCACCTTTCAACAGACCGGGTGGAACTCTGGG
>JBGPHY010000484.1:0-4946 GCA_041484625.1 Terriglobia bacterium
ATCATGACTCCCTTCTCAAATGGTAAGATCGGCCCTGCTCGTTAGAAGATACAGGCAGAATTGGACCTGGCGGCTGGTAGTGTATTTCTCAAGGATAGTCGACGTGTAACGCCACCGCCTGGCCCTAGACAAACAGCGCATCCTTTCGTCCCCTCCTCCGGGCTTTCTGGGGTAGGTTTCTTGGGGTGGGATTAGGCCCTTGCTCGGATACTGAGCGTGACTCATGAGCCTGGGCATCTTCCCTTGGGTCAGTTATAGAACCTCTGTGGCATGGGGCATCGAGACCTCCTGTGGTTCTTGCCTCGCCGACCCAAGGGGCGAACGGCTGGCAGCTACAACCATCCCCAGGCTTGGGGCCGCTCCAGCAGCAGCCGGCATTCATGATTCTTGAGTCTCCCATTGGGCCGCTTCCGGCCCAACAGCTCGCACAGCGTCCGCGAGATCTCGGTTCGGCCTAAGGCCGCTCTTTGAAAGACAATTTCTAGGCCTTGGTATCAGAGAAAACCTAACCCTTCACCTCGGCCCGCCGGAGTCTAGACCGCTGCTACAATCGAGTATCCAGGGAAACAATTCGTTGATTTGATCCGAGGTGACCAAGCCAGGAATAATGTTGGAAACACCCTCCAGCTCCCCCGTCTATCTCGTCCTGGCCAGTTCCTCCTCGACCACGCGGACGAAGGTTTCTAACGGGTGGATGCCTGATAGCAGCCGGCCGTTAATAAAAAAAACCGGGGTGCTGTTGACCCCGAGGCGGGTTATTTCCTCTATGTCCTTTTGCACCACGGCTTGGTATTTCCGACTGATCAGGCAACTTTCGAAGGCCGAGAGGTCTAACCCAATCTCCTCTGCGAAGGCCTTCAGTTTCCCCGGACTGGCATCCGGCCCGTTAGTGTAGAGCTGGTCGTGATAGGCCCAGAACTTTCCCTGCTCATTGGCGCACTGGGCGGCCTCGGCTGCTTTCCGTGCCCCTGGGTGAAGACTGTCGTCCGGGAAGTTGCGATAAACCAGCTTAACCTTATCGCCATAAAGAGAGAGAAGTTGGGTAAGCAAACTCTGAACCTGCTTGCAGTATTGGCAATGGAAGTCCGAAAATTCGACAATTGTCACGGGCACCATGGCCGGCCCTCGGAAGGGTGCCCCTTCCACGGCCACTTCAGCCCGGAATACTAGCGGGGCCTTCAGGTGGACCGCCACATTGGCCTGAGATCTGAGAGATTGGAGGAAGGCCTCGTGCCGCACGGCCAGCTTCTGATTTTGGAGGTGGACCTTTATCTGCCCCTGAAGAATGGCCTCTTCACCTTTTAGGCGGGACTTATTTTCCTTGTAAAAGTCCTTGACCTCTTGCTCAGTGACCAACGGGACCTTCGCAGTAACCTCGGAGTCAAGTAGCGCCTGCACCGAGATCTTCTGCTTCGCCGCCTCATGGATCAGAAGCCGCTCGTCAATCAGTGCTTCAACCGCTTGTTGCTTCATGCTATATACCTGCTCTTCGAGCTTGGCGAGCTGGGCGCCAAGGATTTTCTCGACCTCCGAGGCAGTTATCGCCTCTCCATCTACCTCAGCCAGCGATTCACACTTCGCACATGTCTGCGCCATAACTGAAAAACTCAGCATCTTGAAGAATAGAAGGACCCAGAAGACCGTCAGCTTGTACAACATTCTTTCACCTAATTACTTTGAAATCTTGAGAGAATCCATTTATTCAAGTGCGACCTGTTTGGGCCAAATCTGATGACAAAAGCGGCTCCGCAACTGCAAATTGCGAGGCCCTGTAATCAAGAAGAGAATTAGCAGAGAGAGCTGAAGAAATGGGGCTCTCTCTGCATAAATGCAACCACCAACATAGCTGCTACTCTGCTGGGATGCCTAATTCTTGAAGTTTAGTGTCATCCGGTGCCGCCAATATTGAGGGATAAATGATTATGGATAGAAATCATCCTCGACTCCCTGGTACATCTTCCTGCTCTCCCAATTTTCACTTATTCCCGATCCTTCTGTAAAAAACCCGACCCTGCCCCCGGAATTGCACAAGCCTCACCCAAATTGCAATAATGTATACCTGAATAGATGCTCGATTCGATTTCTTTGGTCCCAATCAAGAATGCCTTCTCCGAAGCCTACACATGGCTGAAGAAAAGCAGGAAGCACTACCCATCCTCATCCGATATCTGGGATTTCCGGCGAGAGTGGAACGTTCGATCAGAAGAAGTCATAAGGTCGTTCCTTCTGGGTTCCTATCGTTTGGATGTCCAAAAGAAGATGACATTGTCTGCTGGAAAGACAATAGCCCTTTGGTCATCCAGAGATGCCCTTGTCCTAAAAGTACTGACCGTTCTCCTCCAGAAATGGCTTAACCCTGTGTTATCCAAAACCTGCTACCACCTGAAAGGACATGGTGGCCTGAAAGGTGCGATCAATGACGTACTGAAGGACTATCCGCAGTTCAGGTTCTTCTGCAAAACCGATGTCAAATCTTATTATGACTCCATAGACCACTATACCCTCCTGATGAAACTGCACACCTATATACGAGATAGAGAGGTCATCTGTTATATCTGGCAGTTTCTCAAAAGGGGCGTGGAATGGGGAGGGTTGTACTGGGATGTGAAACAGGGGATATCACGGGGCTCGTCGCTGTCTCCACTCCTGGGTGCATTTTATTTGCTGGAGCTAGATCAGAGGCTGCAAAAGGTAAATGTTAAATATTTTCGGTATATGGATGATGTTCTGATATTAGCTTCAACTCGGTGGAAGTTGAGAGAAGCAATCAGGATACTGAACCAGACGTTCAGTGAACTGAGGTTGGAAAAGCACCCGGACAAGACCTTTATCGGGCGTACAGAGAAAGGGTTTGATTTCCTGGGATATCACTTCAGCCCTGAGGGGCTTTCAATGGCTGAAAAGACGATAGAGAAGTTTCTGGCACGTGCGGTCCGGCTTTATGAGCAAGAGCGGGAGGAGCCTTGCGGCTCCCCCCGGCTTGGATTGTACGTGCAGCGGTGGATGAGGTGGTTGTCGGGCGGCATCACACCACGGCAATCGATGTCGCAGTACCTTGAGATGGTCGGGGGTCTACATGCCCCTTGGGCTAACCAGCCACGCTCGTAGCCCAGCCCTGACCGGCCAAGAGGTTTTTTGCAACGGAAGCATCAGTCAAGGGCTGCACCCCCATCCCACCTTTCCCCTCAAAGGCGTTGAGGGGCGCGTGCTCATGTGTAGTATACCGCCCCACCACTGCACCACAGCCCTCCCGTTGTGGATGATGGTGGTGCAGGACCAGGACGTGGACCGCTACGGCTCCAAGGCCGACGGGCCGCCCGCGTCCGAGGGGGCGACGCCACTGCAGGTGACAACGGAAAGACTGGTCCCGTGGTTGGTGAACCGGGCTCCCGCACCTCCTGTACATACTAGAGTCCACGCTGAGCCGGTCGTTCCCATGAGGGTGCATAGCGGGTTCCCGTTAACTGACTCGGGGATGAGACCGAAAAGGGCCAGCCTCCGGACAGTGGTGCTTCCGTGGATGAGCTCGCGAGATCCGACCACTGGGAGGTCGTTGGAACCAGACAACCAGTTGCCATACATCAATATGTGATTATCGCCCGTGACGGAGCTCTGTGACTGGAAGGCTGTCAGCCTGATGACATCAACGTAGGGTACAAGCTTGTAGCAGGTCTCCGCCCTGGCCATCGATGTGACGGTTACTAGACATACCACAATGGTCAATCCAATCCATATTGTTCTGTGCTTCATTTTGAACTCCTTTTCAATTTTTCATCTCAAAGTTATACAGGTAGGCCAATAGGCCAGGAATGAAAACCCTCACCTTGACTTTACCAACAAGTGGTTCAAAAAACTTGAAAAACATTCACCTTATGGAATGATTGAAGCATTCTGTAAAACCATTTACTGCTGTGCCCAACGTTGTCTCCGGGGGCGGTGGTCTGATATGGGGCTCCTGCTTCCAGGGGGAAGGCCTTCGGCGGTGGAGGTGTAAGAAAACCAGCACCAAGACTACCGGTGGGAGATAAATTCGCATGGTATACTCTCCGTAGGCTCATCAACTAGGGGGAAAATTAGTTGATTTGAAATACGAGAGAGAAAGACTATCCATACATTCTCTGCGGGCATCAGACGCCACCTGGGCAGTTGGATCTGGCACTGGCGATTGGCTGGCCGCCCGGTGAAAAAGGGTTACTCCTCCGCCTCGCCCTCCTTGACCCTTTTTCCCATCCGAATCAAAAATCAACAGCTTCGATGAGGTTTTTATAGGACTGGCATCTTCCGCGATAGGAAGGGCTGACGTAGTGGCAACGACGTACAGGTATTCTTCATTTGATACAACTTTTGCTTTAAGAATATCCACCGCTCCTTCCAGTTCAACCTTGACTACGTTCTTCAAGGCGCGGGAAGGATTGATATTCACCTTGCTTGCAATCGACTCCAGGCTGGCATTCAGGCCGCTGACGGGGAATGGAGTGGGGATGATATACAGCGTCGGATTGACCCTTGTTGAATCTGCCTCTAAAGGAAATACTTTCGAACTTAGAACAGTAGAACTCGGGAAAATCGGACCCAAAGGAACGGGTTCAAAAAGAGGAAGAGGGGATACAACCAGAAACAATCTATTGTCCCTGCCGATCAACAAATGTGTGGCCATCCCTGAGAATTCAAGGGAATTCAGAGCCTTCTTTGAGTTCCTATCTAAATCAAAGGCTTCCAGTTTGGAGGGGGGAGTCTGGCCATCGGGTGTCGAAGGTATTATGGCGGGAGCTGTGACTAGATAGAAAACTCCATCCGACCCTATAACAGATAGGTCGCCTTGTAGGGCACCTTGATAAGTCTGAGCTAACAACACAGTGGTCAAGCACAGAAATCCTGCAACAGTGAGTAGGGTTGCTCTCTTTAATTGTCTCATAGCCTATTTCCTCAGAGATGCTATTCCTCCC
>JBGPHY010000485.1:0-4936 GCA_041484625.1 Terriglobia bacterium
AATATCTGGCCAACTCTCACTGGCTGGCGAATTCCATCCTGGGTGGCTGGAACATAACCACCATATTCCACTACAACTCAGGCCGACCGATGGGGATTTCTCCCAATGTCTGGTACCCGGGCTGGGAGGGAGCTATTTATGCCGAATGGGATCCCAGCATCGATCTGAATAGCACATTCAATCCCAAAACCTTCAACCCCGGCAATCTAGCTGACCCGGGCAACCGCTCTTTCAACCCGGCAGCTTTTTCCAATCCCACGGGCCACAATTTGGGGAACGGCCAGCGGCTTTACAATGCTCTGCGCAGTTTTGGATGGAAGAGTGAAGACATCGGACTGTTCAAGTATTGGCGCTATCAGGAACGCTTCAGTTTCCAACTGAGAGGCGAGCTCATCAATGCTTTCAACCGCCATTACTATGATTGGCCGGGAACCTCGCTCGGCAACAAAGACACCTTTGGCCAAGTCACGTCTACGTCTGCTAGTGGTGATCCCCGCGTCATTCAATTCGGTTTACGCCTGGGCTGGTAAATAGACTGAATTCGACACATCCCAGTCTACCTTTTGAGGGGCACAGTTCGCTGTGCCCCTTTTTTTGCGGGTTGATGTGGGGCCTCTCGTGGTGAGGAACTCTCTTGAAAATCGCCCTCGTCGTCGTGCTCGTCCTCGTCCTCGACAAGGATCCTTCCGAGTACGACGACGAGAACGAGGACGAGTCGCTCAGGGCGTCACGTCCCCATTTTCATTGCGGGGTGAGAATAGCCCCAGTCTTTTCCTCTTCAGCCTTGAGACGCTGATAGATTTCAAGCTCCCTGGCAAACTCCTCACGTTTCCCCCACCGACGGTAAGACTCGGCGAGTGAAAACCGGATCTTGCTGGATTTCTCGTCCAGGCGGCTTGCTGCCTGCAATCGTACTAACGCTTGATCAAGATTCCCTTTTCGCAGAGCCAGGAGCCCCAATTGGTAATGAGGTTCAGCGAGTGAGCCATCCAACACCGTTGACTTCTCCAACAAAGCAAAGGCTTTGCTTTCCGAGGCCGGAACGGCGCTCATAACCAGGGGCAGTAGTAGCATCTTCCCATACTCCTGGTGAAGTACAGCGTCGCCAGGGAATTCTTTAATCCCTTTGTCAAATGTTGCTACTGCTTCATGAATCCTGCTCGTAGTAGCCAGGGCGAGGGCCAGACCAACAATGGCCCCGGTGGCAGCCGGATTCAGTTCCAGTGCTTTCCGGTTAGACTCAATTGCCTTTTGAGCCAGGCCGACACTGACCTCCACCTTTCCCTTCAGGAGGTACAAGGCCGATGACCGTGGGATTCTTTCCAGGCCAGACCTTAGAGTCTCCAGCGCTTCCGACCACTGTTTCCGGTCGAAATAGATTCCGGCCAGGTCAAGGTAGTTCGTCTCACTTTCAGGGAACCGTTGAATCGCTTGTTGAAAAGCCTGGATGGCTTCAGCGGGCCGATTCAGTTTCCGCTGGCTCCAGCCCAGCAGGTCCCATATTTCAGCAGTTTCTTTCCCGGCATCAATCAGATCTAACAGTATTTTTTGGCTCTCTTCAGTTCGGCCTGCGCGGAAGCGGACATAGGCACGGTTGTAAGACACTTGCACTGGGTCTGGATAATCCGCCGCCACCGAAGCCAACAGGGCCTCCGCCAGATCGAGATCGTCAGCTTCGGCAGCGACGCGTCCCCCGAGGAATCTAATCTGAAGGAAATCCGCACGGGAAGGAAGATTTCTGAGGATCGTCCCGGCTTTTTCTCTTTCTCCGACTTTGTAATAACATCGCAACAACACAGCGAAGGTCTCGGGATCCGGTTTCACTTGATCCGGAGCCTTTTCCAACCAGCGGATGGCGGTTCGGTAGTCCTGCGCCGATGCAGCCACCAATCCAAGCAGGACTTCAATCTGGGGATCATGGGGGTTGATCTTTAAGGCTGTCTCCAAGTTAGACCGTGCCTGCTGAAGAAGTCCCATCTGCCACTGATTGGCTGCCAGGTTCCGACGCGCGGCTGAGTTTCCCGGATCCAGTTTAAGCGCCAGGCTGAAGTACCGATTCGATTCCTCTAGCTTTCGTTGCATCCCCAAGACACTGGCCAATTGTGCCAGATAAGCGGATTGGGTCGGGGCCAGCCGCACTGCTCTCCGAAACTCAATTTCGGCCTGCGTCAGATTCCCTGACCGCAGGTAATTCTCCCCCTGCCGTGAATGTTCCTCTGCGCGAGTTCGACTGGACGAAACCGTGGCCGGTTCAACCAGGCTCATTTGGGCTTCAATGCCAGCTCCTCTAATCAGAGGGACCGTCAGGAAGAGAAATGACGGGAGCGAATGACGAAGGAGGGCAAACCCGAGTCGCATGGCTCCAGTTTCTGCTTGTGTCCCAGTAGTCACCTGGGCTTATTATGCCACATTCTTACACCAACCCGACCAACAATTGATGACGGAAGCACCCGAAGAGGCCGGCGTGTGCTCCAGCGATCCGGCTTGCGTTGTGAGCTGGGAATGCCGGCTCAGTAGGCTGCCCCCACGGTGCGCTGGGCGAGAGTCCGTCCAGGCCGGACGGGCGATGCCGCGTCTTCTCTGATATTGAGCACGCTGTCCGCCGGGATGTTCTGAAGGGCCTGTGTTATCCCCGAGGGCCAGTCGATTTCGAGACGCATTATGCGGCCCTCGGCTCCCACCCCAAAATGGACGACTCGGTCACTGGAGGCGCCGTAGCCGGTGGAAGTACTCACGCGATTCCACTGCTGCTGGCCACGGGTAACCACGTGAACACGCGCGCCAATGCCATCCCGATTGCTTCGCGTTCCGGTCAGCTTCAGCTCGATCCAGTGCCCGGCCGCAGGGGTGACGTTGTGCAGCAGAATGGGCGGCTCATTGAGGCGTGTCACAACGAGGTCCAATCTGCCGTCCCGGTCGAAGTCCCCAGACGCGACTCCACGGTGAAAGGCTGCTCCCTCAAGTTCCTGCATCGCGAAGGAGCCGTTTCCACGGTTCAGAAACACGATGTTGGGCTGGCGTGACTTGCGGTCGGAGAGCAGCTCGGCATTGTCCATAACATTACCGTTTGCGCAGAAGACGTCCTTGAAGCCGTCATTATTGAGATCGACACCGGCAAGACTCCAGCCGCTGAACGGCAGACTGCCCTCGGCTACACGACTGGGAGCGCTGACGTCGACGAACCATCCGCGACCGACATTCCGAAAGAAGCAGAAGCGCTCGTCGGTAAGCGTTGTAACGAAGAGATCTTCGCGGCCGTCATTGTCGAAATCCCGGAACTCGGCACCCATAGACGAGGCCGCGGCCCCATCGGAGTTAAACGCCACGCCGGCTTCCAGGGCACACTCTCGAAAGCGCCCATTGCCTTCGTTGTGAAACAGGAAGTTGGGGACAGTGTCGTTCGCAACGAAAACGTCGAGGCGTCCGTCTCCATCGTAATCCGCAAACGCGACCCCCATCCCTTTGCCCGGATGCAATGCGATGCCGGATTCGGTCGAGACATCGCGAAAGGTTCCGTCTCCGTTGTTGTGGTATAGAGCATTGGGGAGAGGCGGATAGAACCGCGGGTGGCAGTAGGTCCGCATGCCGGGGCGGGGATCACCGCAGAACGGTTCCGCGGCAGGCTCCCAAGCTACGTAACGTACGACGAAGAGATCGAGTCTCCCGTCATTGTCGTAGTCGAACCAGCCCGCGGCCACGCTCCACCCGCCCGTGTCCATAAGGCCGGCACGTTGGGTCACGTCCTCGAACGTTCCGTCCCCGCGGTTGCGGTACAAGGTGTTGCCGCGAACCCCGGTCACAAAGAGGTCCACCCACCCATCGTTATCGTAGTCGGCCGCGGCGACGCCCATGGAGTAGCCGCCTCCCGAGAGTCCCGCCTTGAGGGTCACATCGGCGAAAGTGCCATCGTGATTGTTCCGGAAGAGCCTATTGGAGAAGCTTGGGTCGGTTTTCTCCAGCCCGGGCACGCTGGCCCCGTTGGCGATGAATATGTCCGGCCAACTGTCATTGTCATAGTCGAAAACCGCCACCCCGGCAATCATGGTTTCGACCTGGCGCTTTTCCCCAACGGCGCCGTTCCGCACGATCATATCGAGCGTTTGTGCCTCGAAGCGTACCGGGGGCGGCGAGTACGGCGCGGGCGCGTCCCGGAGCGCAGCCAGCGTGTCCTTGGCTCTCCCGTACAGGGTGGTATCGCCGGCGCGCCGAAGCGCGGCTAGGCTCTCTTCACCCCTGCCCGCGCGGAGCAGAAACTGGCCGTAGCTTCGAAGAGCCTCGGGGTCGCCCGATTCGATTGCGACCCGGTAGCAGTTGTCCGCGCGCCCCGCCTCACCCTGCGCCTCGAATACGAGCGCGAGTCCGTACATCACGCGTTGCCGGTCGCTGCCAGTCTTCAGTGCGGTCTCGAACGCCGCCCGTGCTTCCTCGAATCGTCCCACGCTGTAGAGAGCGCGCCCGAGATAGTAACACGCCCTCTCTTCCACCGGATTCAGTCGACAGGCACGTGCAAACGGGTCGATGGACTGGCGATGGGCCCCCTGGGCGGCGTAGACCATCCCGAGGAGCTTCCAGGCTCGTGCAGAAGCGGGATGTTCCTGGATAGCGAGACGGAAGGCGGATTCGGCTTCGTTCCAGTCATGACGGCGAAATGCGGACAATCCCCGGTCCAAGGCATCGGTGCTGCCATGGGCGAGTGAGTAAGCAAGAAGGGCGAGCCATAGGCGCTGGGCACAGGTCATCAACTTCTCCGGTACTCACAGCCTACAGGATACGTGTCCAGATTCACGACGTCAATTGCTGACAGAGCATCCTGTCCGCCAAAATTTCATCGGCTTGAAAATCATCGATTATTGAGCTTGTTCCATCCATACTGCTGTCGGAGTCGAATGGAAAAGTAAAGTCCAAGGCCTAGAATCAGCCGCGTATGAACGCGAAT
>JBGPHY010000486.1:0-4915 GCA_041484625.1 Terriglobia bacterium
ACCAGGAATTCCTCCTCGCCGTCTAGCCCTGAAGGGGCGTAACAGATGACCGACACAATGTGATGTTTCGACCCTTCAGGGCTGGTGGCCACCAAGGTGGACCTGACCCAGGGCGACACGCAGGACCGCCGTCCTTGCGTCTGCCGGCCCAGATGACCACCGTCACCCGCTTGCCCTGGACTGGATTATTCTGGCCTTTCTGCCAGCGTTCCGATGCTCTCCATCTGCACTCCACTCTTGATTGCACCGTCAACTCGAGGATCAATTCTTTTGCCAGAAAAGATCATGTTATCATTGACCATTACTGTTAGGCCTGCGAAGAGGGTTGAGTAGGCAGGGCGATTGCATCTTAATTCGCTGGACAATGATGAAAGGCTCATCACCCCAGCGTGCAAGAGCGATATCTCCATTCTCCTCCACCCTTTCAGGGTGCTTTTGGAAGAAACTGAGAGGGTTCTTTACCGGGGGTAGTGCAACAAAAGCATTGCACTACCCCCGGCTAATCGCTTGCACCGCCTTGCGGTGCGCTGGACACCCTGAAAAATCAAATGCTTAAGATGCAATCGCCTTGGGTTGAGTGGTTTCTGATTGCCGCTGGCAGGACTTTGAGGAGAAAATGGCTTAAATCCTGGTCTCCAGGCGACGGTTCCGGGAGCAAACGGGATGCGGACAATCTCGGAGTGGAGAACCATTGCGCGAGGCGCAGTCTCAAACCCGAGATTTGGATCACTAACAACTTGACATGCACTCCACCAAACACGGTGGCTGCATTCTCGAGCAGAGTTTACTCCGGCCAGGCGAGCAGATCTGATCTTCGAGCCGGCGGCCGGCGCGTCATGGAGACTGGCGTCAAACTCAGGAGGAGTCATGCGACACCGTTTTCTAATCTTTTCTGGATATTGGCTGACATTGCTAGCTGGCCTTTACCCTCCCTGCCTGGCGGAAGGAGTGAAGCTGGAATTAAAAGACTTCGCTAAGAATGTCGGAACCGCCGCCGGCTGGACAGTCTGGGCCCAGAGAGAGGAGATCCAGCCGCAGTGTTTTGTTGACTCGGTTCACTTCCGCTCTGCGCCTGACGCGCTGGCTATTTCAGGAAACAGCAATTCTGCCGAATACGGCGGTTGGGCGTTTCCCATCAGGAACATAAAAGCCGGCCAATATTATCAACTGACTGCCTATTACCGTGCCCAGTGGGTGCCTTACGAACAGTCTCAGGTGGTTGCCCGACTGGATTGGCTGGACGAGCAGGGTCGGCGAGTTGGTCAGCCCGATTACGCATATAGGATCTCCGCGGAGGGTGAATGGAAACGGCTGATGCTAAGGGTGCCGGCTCCTCCACAGGCTGCGTGCGTCAAGCTGGAGCTGGGCTTGGGATGGGCCCCCCAGGGGACGATTTGGTGGGACGATATAGCCTTTGAGGAGACGCCGTCACCTCCTTCCAGGTTGGTTCGAATTGGCAGTGTTTCCTTACGCCCGCATGACACTCAAAATAAGGAAGGCAGTCTGAGTGCGTTCCTTCGGGCGCTTGACGAAATCGCAAAAGATAAGCCTGATATCGTTTGCCTGGGTGAAGGGATAACCAAAGTCGGGAATTCTGAGCCTTATTCCTCCTTGGCAGAAGTGGTTCCCGGCCCAGTCACGAGCCGGCTGGGTGACCAAGCCCGCCAGCACCGGATGTACATTGTGGCCGGACTCTATGAGCGTGAAGGCCATGCCATCTACAACACGGCCGTTCTGATCGATCGTCAGGGGAACGTTGCCGGCAAGTACCGGAAAGTCTATCTGCCTCGTGAAGAAATCGAGGGAGGGATCACCCCGGGGTTGGCTTACCCGGTCTTTGAAACTGATTTCGGAAGAATTGGAATAATGATTTGCTGGGACAGTCAATATGTGGACCCCGCGCGCGCCCTGGCCGCCCAAGGGGCAGAAATCATCTTTCTGCCGATCTGGGGGGGAGACTTCACTCTGATGAAAGCTCGTGCCATGGAAAACCATGTCTACCTGGTGTCCGCCGGATACGATGTTGAGACCTCAGTCATCAGTCCAAAGGGCGGGATCCTTCATGCAGCCACAGCCTCTGGAGTATTCAAGACGATTCCAATCGACTTGCAGGAGCGCTTCTTGGATCCTTGGCTAGGTGATATGCGAGCCCGTTTTCATAAGGAGATTCGCTGGGACGTGCCGGTCCCGGGACTCGTGAATAGGTAAGGAGCTGGCCCTGATTGAACTTGATTTCTCCACGCGTCAGTATGAACGGTCTCTCTGGGGTGTCTTATGTCAAATGTGACAAGCTTATCTGTCAACGGAATGCGTTATCCCATTGATGTTGATCCGGAAATCAGCTTGCTGGCTGTTTTGCGCGATCACCTTGGCCTGACGGGCAGCAAGTACGGCTGTGGTGAAGGGCAGTGCGGTGCCTGTACTGTGTTGATCGATGGTTACCCCAGGCGGTCCTGTATCACGAAGGTGGGTACCATCGCTGCCAAGCAGGTCACCACGATTGAAGGCCTGCACAAGGACGGACGGCTTCACCCGGTTCAGCAGGCTTTTCTCGAGATTGGAGCACTTCAATGTGGTTATTGCACTTCAGGCATGATCGTCACTGCGAGTGCCCTGCTCAAGTCGAACCTCGATCCTGGCGAGCAGGATATTGTCCGCTTTATGGAGGGAAATATCTGTCGGTGTGGAACTTACCAGAGGATTATCGCTGCAATTCGGATGGCCGCCAGGATGATGAAAGAGGTGCCCTCATGAACCGCGATGTCATGGACTCTCCTTCCAGAGAACCCGAACGATACGAACTGGATTCGCAGCCCATGTACCATTTCGAACTGGGGCGGCGAGACTTCTTCCGCGTTTTTGGCGGCGGAATCGTTATCGCCTGTTTGCTGGAGAAAGGCCTGGCAGTGCAGGAGTCTGGTAGAAACCGGCGGGGGTCTGATGAGGGCCTCCCGCAGGATATTGCGGCCTGGCTCCACATTGGTGAAGATGGCGGCGTAACGGTTTATACCGGGAAGGTGGAAGTAGGACAGAATTCCCGGACCTCGCTCACTCAGGCGGTCGCCGAGGAGCTTCGCGTCTCCCCCGCTGTGATCCGCATGGTTATGGGCGACACCGATCTGACTCCCTTCGACATGGGGACATTTGGCAGCCGAACCACTCCCACCATGAACCCGCAACTTCGCAAGGCGGCTTCAGCGGCCCGCAACCTTTTGATCGACCTGGCGGCCCGGACCTGGCAAACGGATCGGGGAAGGCTGATTGCCAAGGACGGTGAGGTCAGAGATCCCGAAACACGGAGGGCGATTGCCTACCGGGCGCTGGCAAAAGGGCAGAAGCTTGCCAGGGCGATTTCCGCCGTCGATCCCTTGAGCCCTGCCGCTCAGTGGACCGTGATGGGCAAATCGGTGCCAAAGGTCGACGGAAAAGACATCGTGACCGGAAAGCACATCTACCCTTCCGACATTAAATTGTCGAAAATGCTCCACGGGAAGGTGCTGCGCCCTCCATCCTTCGGGGCCACTCCGGTCTCCATTGACACACGAACAGCCGAAGCAATTCCTGGCGTCACCGTTGTTCACGATGGCAACTTTGTGGGTGTCGCTGCGCCGAGCGAACAAGCTGCATTACGGGCACTCACCGAAATTCGGGTGGAATGGAAGTCCGTACCGCAGCCATCGAGCAAGGAGTTATTTGAGTATTTGAAGAAGAACGCTGAGCCAGGGGAAGGACAGCAAGATCGCCGCGGCCAGACAACCGGCTCCGTGGAGAATGGACTCGGGGCAGCCGATCAGCGGCTGCAGGCCACTTACACTGTGGCCTATATCGCTCATGCGCCGCTCGAGCCCCGCGCCGCCGTTGCTCAATGGGAGGGCGGAAAGTTGACGGTATGGACGGGGACCCAGCGCCCCTTTGGAGTCCGTGGAGAACTCGCTGAGGCCTTCCGCATTCCCGAAGATCATGTGCGGGTACACATGCCCGACATGGGTTCGGGTTACGGGGGCAAGCACACCGGAGATGCGGCAGTGGAGGCAGCGCGGCTGGCCCGGGCGGCGGGCCGTCCCGTCAGGCTGGCTTGGACAAGAGAGGAAGAATTTACCTGGGCCTATTTCCGTCCGGCAGGGGTGATCGAGGTCAGCAGCGGCGTAAAGCGAGACGGCACCATCACCGCTTGGGAGTTCCACAATTACAATTCGGGGAGTGCGGGGATTGGTTCGCCGTATGACATTCCGAATCAGCGCATCGAATTCCACGCCACCCAGTCGCCCCTCCGACAGGGCTCCTATCGCGCACTGGCTGCCACGGCCAATCATTTCGCTCGCGAATCACATATGGACGAACTGGCCCACGCCCTCCAGATGAACCCGCTCGAATTTCGTCTGAAGAACCTCAAGGATTCCCGGTTAAGAGCTGTGTATGAAGCCGCCGCTCACAAGTTCGGCTGGGGGAAGGCCAAGAGCTTGCCCGGGCAGGGATTCGGCATCGCCGGAGGTTTTGAGAAGGGTGGGTACGTCGCAACCTGTGCGGAAGTTTCCGTGGACCCATCCAGTCGTCAGGTCCGGATCGTACGGGTGGTGACGGCATTTGATTGCGGCGCAGTCATCAACCCAGACCAGTTGCGGAATCAAATCGAAGGAGCAAACGTGATGGGCATCGGAGGAGCGCTGTTCGAGGCCATTGAGTTTGAAAATGGGCACATCCTGAATGCACGCTTCTCTCATTATCGAGTCCCGCGCTTCAGCGATGCTCCCTTGATTGAGGTCGTTCTCATGGATCGAAAGGATTTGCCGTCGGTAGGAGCCGGCGAAACTCCCATTGTGGGTCTCGCTCCGGCTGTAGGGAACGCTATCTTTGACGCTACTGGGAACCGCCTGAGGTCCTTACCGATGGCGCCCAACGGCGTCAAAATGTAGGT
>JBGPHY010000487.1:0-4915 GCA_041484625.1 Terriglobia bacterium
ACTCGAACTCCCCTCTCCCTGGTTTCTGGGAATTTCCAGGCGGGAAGCGAGAAGCGGGAGAATCCTATGAGGAGTGCCTTGTCCGGGAGATTCGGGAAGAGTTGAACGCCGAGGTTGAGGTGGGGAAGCTCGTTGAGACCATTGTCTACGAGTACTCCGAAAAGCAGGTGACCCTGAAGTTTTTTTCGTGCAGCTACCTCGGGGGTGAAGTGAGAGCGCTGGGTTGCCGACAATTTCAGTGGGTCCTGCCGCGGGAATTGCCCAGTTATCAATTTCCTCCGCCCAATGAACCCATTGTCAGGATGCTGGCGGCGGCAACGAATTCTGAGTCATGAATCCGGATGGCTCACCTTTTGAATAGATGTCGCAGCACAAAATAGATATTCTCCTTCCGTTCGCGCAGGCGCCGCGAGAAATAGGGCAGCCAGTGCGTGCCGTAGGGGACATACACGCGGACTCGAAATCCTTCCCTAGCCAGAGCCCGCTGGGTCTCCGGTCGAACCCCATACAGCATTTGAAACTCAAACTGGTCTTTGCCGATACGGTTCTGCCGGATGCACTCTTGTGTCCATCGGATCAACTGATCGTCGTGGGTGGCAATGGCAGGGTAAGTCCCATGAGAGAAGAGCTGTTCGACCAATCTCTTGAAGCTCTCACGGATTTCAGGCATCCTCTGAAAGGCGATCTCCTCCCGTTCCTTGTAAGCCCCTTTACAGAGACGAACCCGGGCTTTCGCCTCGTTGATCCGCTCCAAGTCCTGGGCACTGCGGCGCAAGTAGGCCTGGGTGACGATGCCGACATTTTTATAGGACTGATTCAGATCCAGGAAAAGGGAGAGGGTCGCCTCCGTGTAGCCTGAGCCCTCCATGTCGACCCGCACAAAGTTGCCGGTCTCTGCCGCCTTGTGGCAGATTCGGGCCACATTGGAGTAACAAAACTGTCTCTCAATATCCAACCCCATCTGGGTCAGCTTCAGCGAAACGTTGGACTCAATTTGGCTCCTGTGGATCCATTCCAGCGTTTCCAGGTAACTGTTGACTGCAGCCACAGCACTTCGTTGTTCCCTTACGTTTTCTCCCAGTACATCCAGGGTGGCTCGGATTCCATCCTGGTTCAGGCGTCTTACTGCCTGGACGGCTTCCGGAATGGTTCGACCTGCAACAAATCGTTGGGCAAGAGGGAATAGAAGTCGATCAAGCACAGGATTTGCTGCAGACGTTTTCCTAGTCAACTTGCTTTGCGAACCCTCTCGATGAAGTCCAGAACTTTCACTTCGATCTGATCTCGAACTTCCCGATAGACTTCAAGCGGTTGTCCCACCGGGTCCGGCAGGAACCAGTGAAGCACCTCGGTACGTGGTGAAGGGGCGTGGATATAATCGGACAGTGAGGCTTCCAGGATCACCACCCAGTCCAATCGCTCCCAATCGACGCTGGAAAGACCTTTGGATGTCTGGGAAGAAACATCGATGCCCTTTTCCTGCATAATCTTGACCGTGTTGGGCATGATGAAGCCGGCTGGATGACTCCCCACGCTGGTGGCGCTCAGCCAGCCCCGCCCGTAGTAATTGGCAAAACCCTCGGCCATCGGACTGCGACAGGCGTTGCCGATGCAGACGAAGAGGACTCGTTTTGAAACCATAGACGCGCTATCATTTCCGGTTGATCAAAGAATATTGGGCCCGTGACTTCCAGGAAAACTCCTCCCTTAGCCATTTTCGGCAAAAAAGCGGGATCTTGCACCATTTTTCTGGATGTCCCCTGCAGCCAGCAAAGCGAGCCTCCACACTCTCACATCCATAAATCGGCAAGCGGCGGCGTTTTTGACAAGCCCCTGAGGCGTTTCTTATAATGGGTCGGTTATGCTCCAGTAACTTGCCTCTCTTAGTGAGAGTGGCATCGCCGGATACAGGGTAGCAGGGGGAAGCCGCTATCCCCTTCTGTTCCTAACCGTTTTCGGATATCGCTACGAAGATGTTCCCAGCGGTTCGGACACCTGTTCGGAGCACGAAATGCAAACGAGGTTCCATTCCATGCAGTGGGCTGAAGAATTGAGGGGGTCAATGCGCGAGGAAAACCTCATTGTCCGGGGCGCACGGGTGCACAATTTGAAAAACATAGACTGCGAAATCCCGCACAACAGCCTGACTGTGATCACGGGAGTAAGCGGCTCGGGCAAATCCAGCCTGGCCTTTGATACGCTCTACGCGGAAGGACAGAGGCGATATATTGAATCGCTCTCGGCCTACGCCCGGCAGTTCCTGGAGAGGATTGAGAAGCCGGATGTCGATGAGGTTGCCGGCATTGCTCCCGCTATCGCCATTAAGCAAAAGAACACGGTCCGCAACCCCCGCTCTACCGTGGGAACTGCCACCGAAATCTATGACTATGTTCGCCTCTTATTCTCCCGGATCGGCCGGACCTTCTGCTGGCAGTGCAAAAGCGAAGTGAAAAAGGATATCCTCGACGAGGTCGTAGGACAGCTGCTCGGATTGGCGCAGGGGACCCGACTGTATGTGCTTTTCCCCTTCACGGAATACCGCAAGTTCCATGAGCTGAAAGAAACGCTCAGCAAGGAAAAGGGGCGCAGGAAGAAACAGCCGAGTCAGCAGGAAGTGCTCACTTCGATTCTCGCTGACCTGCGCAAGCATGGGTTTAACCGGCTTTATCAGCGCCAGCAGGTCTACGAATTCTCCAGCCCGGAATCTCTGCTGAATGTGGATTTCCAGGAAGAGTTATATGTGTTGGTCGACCGGGTTATCACCAGTTCCGACATCCGCCAACGGCTGATGGATTCCCTCGAGATTTGTTACCGGGAGGGGAACGGCAACGCAGTGGTGGAAGTGGTGAGCGTGCTGGACACCTCTCCGGTCAACGGCGGCTACAGGTCCGCTCTTCCCCCCTTCGACTCTCATCGAGTGCCGCAAATCCAAGCCGGGCAGCGTTTCCTCTTCAGTGAGAGGTTTATGTGCCGGACATGCAATCTCCCCTATGAAGAGCCTGAGCCTCGGCTCTTCTCCTTCAACAACCCCTTCGGGGCCTGTCCGCGCTGCCAAGGCTTCGGAAACACCATTGATTTCGATATGAACCTGGTCATCCCGGACAAGGAAAAGAGCCTGCAACAAGGTGCCATTGAGCCCTGGACAAAACCGCGCTATCGGGGATTGATGGGGGAATTCAAGAGGTTCGCCCGGCAGCACGGCATCCCCCTGGATGTTCCTTACCGTAGCCTCTCCGAAGCGCAGAAGAAAATGATTCACGGAGGCGACGATCATTTTGCCGGGATCCGGCGTTTCTTCGAGCACCTGGAAACGAAGAAATACAAGCTGTACGTCCGCGTTTTCTTGAGTCGTTACCGGGGTTATACACTCTGCCAGGATTGCCTCGGAACCCGCTTGCGCCGGGAGGCAAGGGTCATCAGAGTAGGCGATCGAGACATCACCCAAGTGACGGCCATGACCGTGGAGAAGGCCTACCATTTCTTTCACCATCTGAACTTGAGTCCTTACGAGGCGGCGGTGGCCCAGAGGATACTCGACGAGATTCGCTCCCGTCTGCGTTTTCTTTATAACGTCGGCCTGGACTACCTTACTCTGGACCGTTTGGCCTCTTCACTCTCCAGCGGAGAAGCCCAACGGATCCAGTTGGCCACCTCGCTGGGCTCTTCGCTGGTGGGGGCGTTGTATGTTCTGGATGAGCCGTCTATCGGGCTCCATCCCCGGGACAGCGGGCGCCTCATTCAGATCTTAAAGAACCTGCGAGACCTGGGGAACACGGTGCTGGTGGTTGAACACGATGCTGAGATGATGAAAGCCGCGGACCGGATCATTGACCTGGGTCCGGGGGCTGGCGAACAGGGCGGGTACGTCATTTTCTCCGGGAGTTACGCGGAACTGTTATCCTGCAGCAATTCCTTGACTGCCAGGTACCTCAAGGGGGAAATGAAAATTCACGTTCCCAAGGCGCGTGCTTCCTCCAATGGCCAGTGGCTTAGAATCTTCGGAGCCAGGGAGCATAATCTGAAAGGCACTGACGTGGCCATACCCCTGGGGCTGATGACTTGCATCACTGGAGTTTCGGGGTCCGGAAAGTCCACGCTGGTGCATGAAGTGATTTACCCGGCATTGAAGTCCAGGCGGGGAGAGTGCCCGGAACGAGAGAACTTTGAGCGCATGGAGGGGGCCCAATGGTTGAGCGACGCCCTGTTGGTGGATCAGTCGCCCATCGGACGAACTCCCCGATCGAATCCGGTGACCTACATCAAGGCCTTTGATGCCATCCGTGAGCTTTTTGCTGCCACTCGGGAAGCCAAGAGCCTGGGTTACGGGGCCGGTCATTTCTCCTTCAACATCCCCGGCGGCCGCTGTGAGACCTGCGAGGGAGACGGAACCGTCACTGTAGAAATGCAGTTCCTGGCCGATGTGGAATTGGTCTGTGAGGAATGCAAGGGAACGCGCTATAAGCCGTCTGTCCTGGAAGTGCGCTACAAGGGGAAAAACATTTACGAAGTTCTGCAAATGACGGTGCGCGAAGCTTTGGCCTTTTTCTCCACCTCTTCTAAGATTGTCAACAAGCTGAAGGTCCTGCAGGACGTGGGATTGGGATACCTCCGTCTGGGCCAGTCGGCCACCACGCTCTCGGGCGGAGAAGCCCAACGGGTCAAGCTGGCATCTTACTTGTCGAGGCAAGTCAACGCCAACACCCTCTACATCTTCGACGAGCCGACCACCGGGCTCCACTTTGACGATATCAGCAAACTGTTACAGGCTTTTAGGAAACTCCTGATGACCGGAGCCACTCTCCTGGTGATTGAACACAATCTGGATGTCATCAAGACCGCCGACTGGGTCATCGACCTGGGGCCGGAGGGTGGTGATGGCGGCGGCCGCATCGTGGCACAAGGCACGCCCAGGGAC
>JBGPHY010000488.1:0-4912 GCA_041484625.1 Terriglobia bacterium
ACGATCACCATTGCCGGGATAGCTTTCCTGGTGGCTCAAGCCGGAGGTCAGACCGGAGGGAATAGCGAGCCCACCATTTTTCTCCCCATTGTCCTATCCTCCGGCGGGATGAACGGATCATTCTTCACATCAGAGTTGACCCTGACCAATCGGGCGGCTCAGAGAGCCACCGTGGAATTCAGCTACGTCGCATCCATAGGAACCGGAAACGGGCAAGCCACAGCCACCCTGGAAGGTGGAAACCAGATTGTGGTGCCTGATGCTATTGTTTACTTGAGATCCCTCGGTGTGCCGATTCCGAATACGGGTAACCTGGGAGGGACCCTGCTGGTCAAGTTCCATGGCCTCATCTCCCCTCAGGATGGTTCGGCCACGGTCAGGATCACGACCTCTGTCTCCGGGGGGCGCGCCGGGCTTGCCTACAACGGCATCCCGGGCAATTCAGCTTTGACGGGATCCTCCTACTTATGTGGGCTTCGCCAGAACGCAACCGACCGGTCAAATGTTGCGATTCAAAACGCCGGATCTGCTGTGGATGGCAATATCACTCTTAAGCTCACGGTGTATTCGGGGGATGCAATGGCACCATTCTCTCGGACGCTTCCCCTGGAGACGCTGTCTCCCGGCGCCTTTAAGCAAATCTCCGGGATCCTCTCCTCCAACGGGTTATCATTGAGCAACGGGTTTGTCCGGGTGGAGAGAGTGTCCGGCACGGCGCCATACTATGCCTATGGAGTCATCAATGACCAGGTGACCTCAGACGGTTCGTTTGTACCACCCATTCCGGAGTCGTCGCTGCCTGGCAAACATAGACTCACTCTGCCGGTAGTAGTAGAGACCGGTTCTTTCTCCAGCGAGTTGATCCTGACCAACTGGTCCGCCAGTACGAAGACCTTGCGGTGCTCCTACGTGGCCGATGCAGTCCAGGCTCCGAACTCCTCGGCCACCTTTACGCTGGAGATGCGCCCAATGGAGCAGTTGCTCATGCCGGATTTCGTGCAAGTGCTGAGAAGTCGCGGAATTGCCGGGATTTCTTCCAGGGGAACCGCGTTTGTAGGGGCTCTCTTTGGAGAAGTGACCGCAGGGGACCTCTCCGGGATTTCCCTCATGGGGAGGACCGCCTCACCGGGAGGAGGAGGGAAGTACGGTTTGTTCTATGACAGTTGCCTGGAAGGGACAACCGCCGGAGCCAGTGCCTGGATTTATGGACTGCAACAGGATGAGAAGAGCCGAACCAACCTGGCATTGGTCAACACAGGAGAGTCCGACTCAACCAGCAGCACCTTCAAGATAGAACTCTTTGACGGCAGGACCGGGGTAAAGGTCGGCACCGTGGATTCCATCACCCTGCAGTCGAAGCACTGGACGCAGATAGGCACGATTCTAGCCCAATATGCTCCCGGAATCTCACAGGGGTTTGCCCGGATCACCAAAATCGCCGGCAACAATCCTTTCCTGGCTTACGCCGTTATCAACGACGGAGCTCGCCCCGGCGAAGGGACTGGTGACGGTGCCTTCCTCTTGAGTTCGCCCTAGGGAGCATGACTCGCGTTTGGCCCCGGGTATAACTCATCCGACAATGGAGTCATTGGCGCCCTGCCTCTGACCCTCCTACCCGCACATCAATGGTTTGGTTAGCCAATTTCCTTGATCAAAATAGAGCCTCGCCAGGTTGTTCAGCGTGGTCACCAGGATCAGCCGCTGGTCAGGACCCTGATACCTTTCACAGATTGCCAAAGCCTGCAGCAAGAGCGGTTCGGCTTGACTGTATTGACCTTTGTCTTGGTAAGCCCTGGCCGATGAATTAAGGGATTGAACCTGGCCCAAATCATCAGTTCTCTATCCCTTCGTTTCAGCTCGATTCAGAAGATCGCTTTTTGCTGCTGTGGGAGGGCATTGCCCTTCCCGATGTGGGTTGCCACCCTCTAAGTTGCTCTCTTGCGCTGCCAACATTTGTGGGAGCATTACTCCCAACTGGTACCCAAGGGAGACAAAAAGACACGTATTCTGAAACCAGTTCATGGCGTTGCCTCCTTACTCTATGGATGGACGTTCTGAACTGGCCGGCCAGAGTCCTAAGGGTAGTCAGTCCGACTCCCTTTACCTGATAGAGCGGAAATCGAGGTCACAATACAACATGGCTGAAGGATTTCTTTGCAGTCTCCTCTGAAAATGAGCATTTCAGGCAGGTAGGGGCGACCGGCCGGTCGCCCCTACGATTTTCATGCTATTTGATCCCCATGAGAGACATCTGTGGAAATGGGAGTTCATGCACATTTTTTGTCGGTGGTCGTGAACCCAGGAAGGGAAATCGTCCAAATGGCAGATTCATGAATTTGGCGTTTATTCACAAAAGAAGGGTATATAATGTCCCCATCCGGACAAAGTGATCGAAAGCAGGGTAAGCCCTTGGCTGCACCGGCACCCGCAAACGTTACCCAACTGCTCCAGGCCTGGAGCCGGGGGGACAGCTCGGCCTTGAAGAAGCTCACTCCGCTGGTCTACAAAGAACTGCATCGCCTGGCCCGCCGCTACATGAGCTTCGAGAATCCCGGCCACACTTTGCAGACCACGGCTCTGGTCAATGAGGCTTACGTGCGGTTGGTGTCCAACCGGGCCAACTGGCAGAACCGGGCCCACTTCTTCGCCATCTCCGCCCAATTGATGCGGCAAATCCTGGTGGATTTCGCCCGCTCCCGGCATCAGTGGAAGCGAGGAGGCAAAGTGCAGCGGGTCTCGTTGGACGAAGCGACTGTAAGTTCTGAGGAGGCAGGCGTGGAACTGGTAGCCCTGGACGATGCCCTCAAGGCTCTGGCCGAGGTCGATCCTCGAAAGAGTCAGGTTGTGGAATTGCGTTTTTTCGGAGGATTGAGTTTTAGAGGAGACCGCCGAGGTACTGAAGGTGTCAGCGGACACGGTTCTGCGGGACTGGCGGCTTGCCCAACTGTGGCTATTACGTGAGATGAGGCGAACAGAGAAGAAAGAATGAATACCTGTATTTCCCTTTTGAATCGGTGAACCGCACTACCGGCACAATTCCCCCTTCAAAGGGGGAATTGACTTTCCGACTATCTTCTTCAAAGGGAGTATAAGGTCGTCAATAATCGCTCATCACTCGTCACTCTTCGCGGGTCACTGCCTTTATGACTGATCGCTGGGAACAGATCGAGAAGATTTGTCACGCGGCCCTGGAGTTGGAAGAGAGTCGACGCGGGGCGTTCCTCGAAGAGGCCTGTACCGGGGATGACGAACTGCGTCGAGAAGTGGAGTCCCTGTTCCAGTATGACAAGCGTGGAGACCGTTTCATTGAAGAGCCGGCCCTGGAAGTGGCAGCCAAGATGATCGCTCATGAAAAACCCGAGTCCCTACTGGGGCAGCAGATTGGCTCCTACCAGGTCCTTTCCCTGCTGGGGGCTGGCGGAATGGGTGTCGTCTACAAGGCCCGCGATTCGCGGTTGAACCGGTCTGTAGCCATCAAAATACTGCCGGCCGACCAGGTGAGCGACCCGGAGCGCAAGAGCCGGTTTATTCAGGAAGCTCGGGCAGCCTCAGCGCTGAACCATCCCAACATCATCACCATTCACGATATCGGCAGCGAAGGCGGCGTCGACTTTATCGCCATGGAGTATGTGGCCGGCAAGACGCTGGATCAGTTAATCCCGCGGAAGGGGATGCGACTGAATGAGGCGCTCAAGCTGGCCGTCCAGATGGCAGACGCGCTGGCGCCAGCCCACGAAGCCGGGATCGTTCATCGCGACTTAAAGCCCGGCAATGTGATGGTGACGGGAAAAGGCCAGGTGAAGGTGTTGGATTTTGGTCTGGCGAAACTGACGGAGGTTGCAGGGAGCGGCGAAGGGGCGACACGCTCGCTCGAGTCCCTGACGGAAGAAGGGATGATTATAGGGACAGTCTCCTACATGTCGCCGGAGCCGGCCAGTCAAATCGTCAAGGGCATGCCCCAGGAGCTGGAAAAGATCATCAACCTCTGCTTGCGGAAAGATGCGGGATGGCGCTTTCAACATATGGGTGATGTCAAAGTAGAGCTGGGGGAACTGAAGGAAGAATCGGACAAGCTGGTCGAAACACCCCTCACTAGAGCGGCCTCACGGAGTTCGGCCCTCCAAGCGGTTCGATCAGCTCGGCGGGCCTGGGTTTGGGCGGGAGCTGTACTGATTGTGGTGGCGATAGCCGTCGCCGACTGGCTCTTTCGCGGGACTGCCAGAAGACCGGCAGCCGCACTCGAAGTGGTCCCGCTCACCAGCTATGCGGGTTTTGAGCGTTTCCCGAGCTTTTCTCCCGACGGCAATCAGATAGCTTTTTCCTGGAATGGGGAGAAGCAGGACAACTTCGACATCTACGTCAAGCTTATTGGCTCTCCAACGCCTCTACGGCTGACCACAGACCCGGCTGCCGACGTCAGGCCGGCCTTTTCGCCTGATGGACGCTACATCGGTTTTGTCCGGGAGTCAAAAGAGCGTGCCACGTTCATTATCATCCCTGCCATCGGCGGTCCAGAGCGCCCGGTGGCAGAGGTCACCCGTGCTCAAGGTCCCATGGCTGCCTGGTCTATGTTCGCCTGGTTTCCAGACGGGAAATGGGTGATGACTGACGGTCTGACGCTGTTATCGACGGAGACCGGCGAAACACGCAGCTTGACCTTCCCGCCGACCAAATCGTCACCTGATTTTTTCCCTGCCGTCTCGCCCGATGGGCGCACCGTTGCGTTCAGCCGCTCGGCTAGTTTGTGGGTTTCAGACATTTACCTGCTCGACCTGACTGAAGACATGAAGTCCAGAGGGGAGCCGAGGCGGTTGACTTCCTTGAAGGGATTCAGCTCCGGTTCTGCCTGGACTCCCAATGGGCGGGAGATCATCTTTACCTGTACAGTCCTGGGAAGCGGGGGGAGTCTCTG
>JBGPHY010000489.1:0-4903 GCA_041484625.1 Terriglobia bacterium
CAAGATGAGATCGACGTAAGAATCCGGATGCGCTCCGATCAGCTACGCTTGGGAGCCCGGCACGAACTGGCCAGCCTGGCCACGCTCCAGGCAAGGGAGGAGGTTGCAGGTCTGGAAGCTCAACTGGCACGGGACAACCTGCAAGTGGCCCAGGCCAAGTATGAGCAGGGGAGTGTCTCGCTGGTCGAACTGGAGGAAGCCCGCCAGGCCGAGAATTCCCGTTGGGTTGAATACCTGGATGTCAAATTGGACCAGGAAAAAAACCGCCTGACTCTGTCCAAAAGAACGGGCTTGCTTCTGCAAGGGATCCGCTGACTGATGCAGACAGGAACAGATCCAGCATGCACTATACCTTCGAAAGTGCTGGTGGTAATTCCCACTTACAACGAACAGGACAACCTCCCTCAGCTAATCCCTGCGATTCTGGACGTGGACAGCCGGCTTCACGTCCTGGTCGTGGATGATTCGAGCCCTGACGACACGGCAGGGGCAGTCCTTGCATTGATGGCTGACTACCCTGTCCCCCGGCTGTTCCTGGAATCGCGGCCCAGTAAGTTGGGTCTGGGGAGCGCTTATATCCAAGGTTTCAAGTGGGGCTTGGCCAGAGGATATGACTTCCTGATTCAAATGGATGGAGACTGGAGTCACAATCCAAGGTATTTGGAAACGATGCTTCAGCTCGCCCAACAAACCGATTTCATAGTGGGTTCGCGGTACGTAGCGGGTGGAGGGACGCTCAATTGGGGAACCGGAAGGAGATGGCTTTCAGGGTTCGGCAGCTTCTATTCGCGCCTCATACTGAACGTGGATTTCGCCGACTTTACTGGAGGATTCAATGGTTGGTCGGGAAGAGTCCTCCAGGAAATTTGCTTGGAAGACGTCCGCAGTGATGGATATAGCTTCCAAATTGAATTGAAATACCGAGCCCATCAGCTCGGTTACAGGCACATTGAATTCCCCATCCTTTTCGATGAGCGCAGAGCTGGAAAGAGCAAGATGTCGGCCTCAATTGCCTGGGAAGCCTGCTGGAGGGTGTGGGAACTTCGTCTGAGGAAGCCCGGGTCCGTCCAATGTCCCGGATGATTATTTCCGGGTGTCGCGATACCAGGGCCACTTGATGCGAAGGATGTTGGCCATACTCCTGCTCGGATTGGAGAGGATCCTGGCGGCAATGATCAAGGGCCGGTTCCTGGTGCGCCGCTCCAGGTAACCCATAAAATAACGGTCTGCCAGATCTTCTCCGACCAACCAACCCATTCCTACCGTTGGAGTGATCACAAGATCGACATAAGACGTTGGATGATGACAACACGCGCTGGGCTGTGAGTTGCCAATCGACGCTTCGCTGATCGGACCCAGCTCAAATTGCAGACCGTAGAACAAGGCAAAACCAAAGGCCTTTAGACGACTCTTCCCGTACTCCCAATTGTAACAAACGTCCAGGTGCTTCGATCTTGGATCATTTTGAATCAAGATGCGGCCGCTGACCGCCCCCTGCACAGGATGGCCGATGTAGTTGATCATGTAAGAGTCTCCATCAGTCCAGCCGCTCAGCGTCTTTGCGGTGTCAAACCAGTCCTTAAAGAATGGGCCGCGCAAAGCCTGGCGCGTGTAAGGTTGTTTCGGATCCAGCAGCCTGTATCCGTGCTCGATCCCCAAGAGGAATAGCGACTCTGCGAAAACGTGTCCCCATTTGATTCCGGAGGACTCGATCCCCGGCTTCTTGGCCCCTCGTTTGACTGCCAGGAAATGGTCCCCTTTGACTTGGAGGGGGACAATCGTGTGGCTACTCACATTTTTGCTGGGCAATGAACTCTCGCCAGGAGTTTGGATCGTATCAGCGCTGCTACCCGCATCCGACTTGGAATTGTCAGGGGTGGGACCAAGACCTGAAGAGAGCTCTATCGAGGGCTCAATCAGTTCAGGCAGTGCCGCAGGCAACAGAGGGACCTTCTCGACTGGCCTGGGAGGGTCCAGCGGACCGACAACATGGGCTTTCGTTGTGGCTACAAAAGTCGCACATAAAAGGACAATCGTATACGTTCTTGGCATGGCGTTTTCAATTGGGTGCAGCCTGACCGCACCAGGAGCAAGTTAACTCAGCAGCCCTCCAAACGCTCCACATCCATGTTAAGAATTTGCCCCCTCGGCTCGCGATTAGATGACAGCCATTGCACGAACACTGAAACCCCTGGGACGTGCTTAAGCGTTTCATATTCTAGCGGAACCGTTGCGCTGAAAGCAACTACCACCGCACACACAGCGGGTTGCGCCCGATGACTGGGTATGCCATGATTGGCCGCCCCGAACTAGTTAGGTGTGGCCAACCAGGAGGACGTAATCCAAGCCAGATGCCGGGGTGGTCCTGGACAGGAGAATCGTGGCTTCAACCCCACATGCAGGAAGAAACGCTACCTGGGGAGGGCGGTGGGTGCACGCGCGCTACTGGTCAAGCCGCCTGGTACCAACGGCAGCAGTGTTTTGTTTTCTGGCGTGGTGTTACGTCTCCTTGCGGCCGGATTTTGCCTGGGACGATGCAGACCCCGAGGTCCTCAACCAGGCCTGGCGTCTGGCACAGGGCGAACCCATTTACCGAGGCATTGATTCTCCCCCGTTCACGTTTGCCGCCTACCCACCGCTCTACTATGCGCTGGTGTCCCTCCTCTTGAAATTCACCGGGCTAAGCTTCTACCCGGCAAAACTGGTATCTTTCCTGGCGGCTCTTTCGATCGGTTGGGCGATAGTGCGCCTGAGTCGCGAGTGGCGAAGGTCAACTCTGGAGGCCGTTCGGATATCCTGTTTTCTCTTTCTTATTCCCGCTTTTCTATATAACTCAGCTCGATGTCATGTGCAGATGATGGCAGTGGCGCTTTCCGTATGGTCGCTGGTTTTCTTCCTGCGCAACCGCTGGACCGACACGGTCATTATCAGCCCGTTGCTGGCGGTTCTTGCTGCCTACACCAAACAAACTCAGGTGGCATTGCCCCTGGCCATGGTTGTTTACCTGGCATTACGCAACCGCCGCTGGCTATTCCCTTATGTGGCCACGGCGACAGTGGCCGGTCTGGTCCCCCTTCTTTGGCTGCAAAGGGCCACAGAGGGACATTTCCTTTTCAACACAGTCCAGTTGGCTAAACTGGCCTATGATATTTCGTACATCCCTCTTATTTTCATACACCACGCCGGCCCCGTATCTCTGTTTGTCGGCTTGGCCTTGTCCATCTCCTGGCGACGCTTTCGCGAACAACGCTGGGAGCCGATTGACCTCTATCTGGCCGGCGTTTTCCTAACGACTCTGGTTTCACTCGGGAGGACGGGGGCCCATGGACAATACGTTTTGGAACTCTTAGTAGTCACCTTGCTGTTTCTGTTGCGGACCACCGGAGTATTTTCTATGCGCGGCCGTGACAGGCTGGTATCGCTACAAATCGTGTTTCTTCTCATCTACACTCCGCTCTTCATCATGGTGGAGGAAGGGCAGTGGGACATGGCCGCCAACAGGGCAGCGAAGGAGATTTTCCCGTTGTTGAAGACAGAGCACGGGCCGATTCTCTCTCAGCAGGGCAGCTTTGCTCTTTTCACCCGTGGCGAGATCTATGTTCAGCTCTTCCATTTCTCCGCGTTGTCAAGAGCCGGGCTCTGGGACCAAGGGCTGTTGGTACGGGATATCGACCAAAGAATCTTTGCGTGGGTTATTACTGAGTTTCCGATCGAAGAATCCATCGCGGCGGCCGACGATCGGGAGAGATTCACTCCCGAGATGCAGGAGGCCTTGCGCAGGAATTACCTGCGTCGCGAGGCGATCTATCCATACTATCTGTATCGCCCCCGGCCCCCGGGCAGATGACACGGTCTGCCAGACAAGGAGTCTCGAGTGGTGGCCGGCCTGTCTAACTTCCCGGATTTGAAGTCGAGAAGACAAAGTACCACGGCAGCAGGAGTCAATCTTCGTGGATGATTGAAAGCCGAGGTTGTTTTTCCTGGATTGCCGCGCTTAGATGTAGGAGTGCCTGTCTTAAAAAATTAAATATCTCCCATGTGCACGTAACGCATTGCGACTTCGACATAACTCACCCACCGTAATGCCTGCCGTCCCGCCCAGTTTCCCCGCCATCTGCGCCAAGTGCCATTTCCCGCCCGCGGGCTGGCGCAGACATTGCAGTGTAAAGTCTGCGATTCTTTGTTTCCACCCTTGCAGGTGAGGTGACTTGGCCAGAACCATTACGTCCCCAGTGGCATCATAAGTATAGCTGGAGCTGTTGATGGGGTTGTTAGCCGGGTTGATTCTCAGTGACACGGTGGGCCACGAGCCCTTGGTCAGAGCCAGCATCGATCATTATTTGAGGGCCTAGTTGTTGACCGCTGCGGGGTAGGGTGGTGATTGAAATAACTAAAAATGAGATGTGCCCCCAATGTCCCACCAGAATGTTTTTCTCATAAACTCTCTATGCCAGGTTCGGCGTTCTGACGGGCTGCCGTTCAAACCATGGATTGGACGCCAATCCTTTCACCAAGTGCCAACTTTTATTGCAGTCCGACCGGCTCTCGAGTCTTACGCTCATCCGGCTTTTACATGAGAACCTCCGCCCAATCTGATATTTGCAGTCATCTCTATATTGTTATTGTTATGGACCTTTGCTTGCATTTTTTACAGTCGGTCAAACTAATGATAGAAAGGAGGCTGAGGAACATGAAAATTTACAAATTCCACCAATTTACTTTTCTGTTCTTCCTTTTTTGTTTTCCGGCATGGATCGGGGCCCAATCCACCCCCAACTCACAAGCGGGAAAGGCCGGGCCGGAGAACCGTGGGATGGGATATCTTTTCGCAGCCCCGGGAGCCTACATGGGTTACTCGGATTCTGTCATGACTCTCCACCTGGGCGGCGGCGGTGAAATATTG
>JBGPHY010000490.1:0-4892 GCA_041484625.1 Terriglobia bacterium
GATGGCAAGAAAATGTTCGTGTCAGTCGGATCTCTCAGCAATGTCGATGACCCGGACGATCATCCGAAGGAGTTCCATCGGGCCAATATCCTGGAGGCCAATCCTGACGGTACGGGTCTGAGGGTTTATGCCTCCGGGATTCGGAACGCAGTCGGCATCGCGGTTCATCCACAGACTGGCGAACTCTGGGCCTCTGTCAACGAGCGTGATGAACTGGGTGACAACCTCCCTCCCGATTACATCACTCGCGTTCAAGAGGACGGCTTTTATGGGTGGCCCTGGTATTACATTGGTGGGAACCAGGATCCTCGCCACAAAGGCAAACATCCTGAGCTGAAGGACAAGGTGATCGTACCCGATGTGTTAATACAACCACATAATGCCTCTCTGGAGATGGTTTTTTACGAAGGAAAACAGTTTCCAGACTCATACCAGGGAGACATCTTTGCGGCTGAACACGGCTCCTGGAACAAGGCAGCGCGGACCGGGTACGAAGTCATTCGAGTACCGCTCAAGGAGGGCCGCGCCACCGGCGAATACGAGGACTTTCTCACCGGTTTCGTGACAGAGGAGGGTGATGTTTGGGGCCGGCCGGTTGGCGTGGCTGTCGCCCAAGACGGGTCGTTACTGGTTTCAGACGACGGCTCCAAGTCAATATGGCGTGTCAGCTACGCAAGATAGCAGACAGGATCCGATGCCGTTGATCTCCTGCTGAGCATTGGAGCAGAAAAGAAACGCTCACTCAGTGTCCAGACGTCGAAGGAATTGTGTAGAACTCGTAGCTGATCTTCCATTTCGCCGTTTGGCCGGGCGCGATCTTCAGCTGAATATATGGTTCCGGGCAGAGGGTCGTCTGGATGCTCCAGAAATACAACTTCACCAGCGGTTGGTCTCCCGTGATGCGCACGCCGGCGCCCACCTTCCGGTTCTCAATCCGCAAGTCGTAATCCCTGGAGTCTGTGCCAAACCCTGCCAGATCGGTGAACGCACTCTGGCCTTTCTCCAATTCGCGTAAGTATTCAAGTAGCCTGCCGCCAACCTTCGCCATGCCCTTCATTTCCTCTTTGGCCCTCACATCAAACGGGAACTTGACAACGAAATCCGGGCCGGTGGGCTGCTGGTCGATCACAAAGAAGTTGTGATTATACTGCCTCGTCTCAATCTCCCGCTTTCCGGTGTTCTTGAGCGCATGCTCCAGCGCCAGTTGGGGCCGGCTCTGGACCAGCCGTACCTTCTTCGTGTAGACGTAGGCGTATCCAGAAATGTCCTTCAGTTCATGGGTGAACTCGATCCAATCGACTCCTTTCTTGACGCCCCATTTGCCGGTGTCCACGATTTCGTAAGTCTCGAACCGGCGGTAGGCTTTCTCCTCGGGTTTGCGAACGACGCCCACACCGATCCGGACGAAAGTCCCCCCGGTCTTGGTTTCGTCGTAGCCGAGGCCGGCCTCATTGGTCAGGTATTCCTCTACCGGACCCGTAATCGCATCGTGGATCTTCGGGTCATAGTTTTCAAACCACTGCCCGAAGTATTCATGCCCCTTGTACTGGAGACTCGAGATGACCCCCGACCAATCGAACCGCGTCCCGCGGTAATACCCCTGTTCCGGGTCCGGCAGGAAAAGCTTTGCCTGAATGACGCCGTTTGATATCGCCGCTTGCGGCGCCTGGGCTGCCATCAGCCCTGACGACAAAAGAAGAATTGAAGCTACAAGAACAGCCAGTCGCATTACATTTCGTTCCTTTCTATGATTCTTGATTCAGCACTTTAGCCCAATCGTATCTTTCAAGGCAATGTCCCCCCTTTTGCCCTTTTCGTATTTTCGTTTTTCTTGACTCTTCCCAAAGGTCTTTTTTTTGGTAGAATAGAGGTTAGCGAAAACATCAGCATAGAGAAGCCAGCTTTCCCGACCCATTAAGGTTAGTCTGGATTTCGATTCTGATACGGCTTTGAGGAAGGAGTGAGAAATGAAGCACACCATTCCGTTTCCTGCCCCGCAACCCAATCGCAGAGAATATTTAAAATCGCCTGGCCAACCGCATTGGCAGCGGGTCTCCAGCCACGCCCACAGTCACACGCGGGGCGATCTGCCGGGGAGACTGGCGCGCAACTGGAAGACGGTTGCGGCCTCAAGCGCTTCTAGTGTGAATCCAGCTTCGAACAGTTGAGAGGTGCGTGTCCAGACCCGGAAGAGAAGAGGGACGAGGACGATCCTCCCGGAACTGGAAGTGATATCCAAAAGAGTGGCTCAAGGCTCTTTGAGGGTAAGGATCTGATCGGCTTTGACGTTTTCCAACTTCTGGATGGCTCCGCCAGGCCAGGTCAGCTGCATCTCCTTGATCAAATCATCCTTGCCCAGTCCGAAGTGAACTCTTCGGTCTGAAGCGCAGCCATAGCCCACTGCCGTATTCACCTGATTGTACTGGGCGCCGAAAGCAGTAATTACTTTGATCTTCGTCCCCATCCCGTCTCGGTTGCTCTTGGTTCCTAGAGTCTGGATCAGTATCCAATGGTTCGGGGTCGGAGAGACGTTGTGCCAGACTTCCATGGATCCATCCAGAGCAGTCACCACGGCGTCAATCCGGCCATCATTATCAATATCCCCGAAGGCCGCTCCCCGGTGAACGGCTTTTCTGGCGTGGAATTCGGGCCCTGCAGTAGGGCCGGCATCGGCGAATTTGCCGTTTCTCAGATTGACGAAAATCCCGTTGGGTTGGGGAACCCGGTCGCGGAAAGTGCCATTTGGATCCATCACATCGCCAAAGGCGGCAAACAGGTCCTTCCATCCATCATTATTAAAGTCGAAAGCCCCGTTGCTCCAGCCGGTCTTAGACAAGGTGACAGCCGCCAGTTTACTGACCAGAGTCTTGTCTTCGAAGAGGTTATCTCCCAGGTTGTGGAAGAAGGGCATGGTCTCTCCGACCAGTGCAGTCTCAAAGATGTCTGGCCGCCCATCATTGTCCAGATCCTTGGCGTCCACTCCCATTCCCGAGACCGCTAAACCGCGATCCGTATAAGCAACTCCAGCCTCCACACCGATCTCTTCGAAGGTGCCGTTGCCCTTGTTCCGGAAAAGAAAATTCGGGGTAGTGTCGTTGGCCAGAAAGAGGTCCGTCCAGCCGTCGCCATCGAAATCGGCGACACCGATGCCCATACCTTTCCCGATATGCTTCCGAATACCTGATGCCTGGGAGACATCGGTGAACGTTCCGTCGTGGTTGTTGTGAAAAAGGGAGTTCGGCAGCCCATGATAAAGCCGCGGATGGCAGTAATCCGGCTGGCCGGTGTCACCACAGATGGGTTCTTTGGCGGGATCCCATACGCAATAGTTCGACACGAACAGGTCCAGCCATCCGTCCTTATCGTAGTCCACCCAGGCCGCGGCCACCGCCCAGAGGGTCTTATACTCGGGATCGGGCTGGGCCAGACCAGCCTTGGCAGTAATGTCGCTGAACGTCCCGTCCCCATTGTTGTGGTAAAGGATGTTCTCTCTAAGTCCAGCCACAAAAAGGTCCGCCCATCCGTCGTTATCGTAGTCTCCGACGGCCACTCCCAGGTTGTAGCCGCGCCCTCTCACCCCGGCCTTTTCGGTCACATCTTCAAAGCTGCCGTCGCCGTTGTTTTTGAAGAGGTGGTTGTAGTACACCGCTCCGGATTTCTCCAGGCTGGTCATCGACGCCCCATTGACCGCGTAGATATCCAGCAGGCCATCATTATTGAAATCCAGAACAGCCACCCCGGAGACCATGGTTTCCGGCTGGTGCTTGTGAGCGGTACGGCTGGAATTGGTAATGAAGTGGATGCCAGGCAGGTTCCAGGGCTGGAAGACGATCGGTTCAAAGGAGGGGGGGGAGCCTTCTGGTCCACTCGAAAGGACCACACCGGTGCATACAAGGAGAAAACCGAATATCGTGAGTACCGCGGGTTTCCAACCCACTCCGGTTGTGCCTGAATGAACCACCAGCCAGAAAGTCCTTTCAGCCCACGGGTTCACCCAATATCTCGATCCGAAATAGCCTCAACAGCTCTATCTGGGCCTGACGCTATTGTACATGTTGGGAGCCCTGATTAAAAGAGAGGGGGTCCGAACCCGCTACTCTCGTTCTGGCTCTGTATAGTCTCCCTGGAGTATTATTGGCTCTCGAGGTGATATTCGGTTTTACCTGTTAACTCGGAAGCTGATAGAAGAGGGTCTTCGAAGAGGTCAAATTGGTAAGGCAGAACCAAGTGCTAGACGTGGGATGCGGGCGTCATAAGGTTACAGGCGCTGTGGGATTGGATTGCGTCGCGGTTGCGGGAGTAGATGTTGTCTACGACCTCAATATTTTCCCGTATCCATTTCCGGCAAACACCTTCGACGAGATTTATGCTAGACATGTTATTGAACATCTCGAAGATGTTCCCCATTTCCTGGCTGAACTTCACCGGATCGCCAAGCCAGGTGCACGCCTGTTCATCAACACCCCACATTACTCCTACACCGGCTCCTGGCGAGACCCGACCCATCGCTGGCATTTCAGTGCCCAGAGCTTTGAATACTTCTCTGTGGGCCACCCTTCGGACTATTATTCCGGTTTGGGGAGGTACCGCATTGTTTCCATCCGGATCACGATGCTCAATCTTTGGCGATTGCTCGGGATAGAATGGTTGATTAATGCCGTGAACATCCACCCCCGATGGCGCTTCCTCCGCAGGTTTTGGGAGGAATACCTGGCATTCCAATTTCGGGCGCGGGAGATCCAGGCAATCCTGGAAGCTGACAAGAACAACTCGTGAGGTTCGCTCCACTCAGCCTCTCTCAGGGGCAGGATGAGTCCGATTTCGCACTCCTATGAAAATGGCCTCAGTTTGGAGTTCCGGCTTTAGCCGGCACCGCCTGAAGGCGGAACTCC
>JBGPHY010000491.1:0-4886 GCA_041484625.1 Terriglobia bacterium
GGCCGGCGAACCGCTCGACAGTTATCAGAAGATCCTCAACTTTATTCGTACCACGTCCACCCAAACCGGTTTGGCCGTCTCCGCTTACCTGGACCGACGCCACTATCCCACCGGCGCAGAACCCACTCCCGAGCAACTCCGCCGACTGCAACTCGAACCCCACGATACATTACCGATGTGGAACTACACCATCAGACCTAATCTGTGAAATTAATTCTGCGTCGTCACTTAGTAGCGCATTGACCATCGCTAAAGTCAATGGGACCGACGTGTTTGTATCCCATGATGTGATTGCCGAGCCGAGCTTGACTCTCGCAGCTAGAGCGGTCGTGGGTCACTTCACGAGTGTCGAATCGCGTGCCTTGTTGGGTTTGCGATGAAAAGGACTAGCTCTCCAGTTCAAGTATTTCACTGCGTTCTATGGTCCTTAGTCGGGCAAATTCCGATTCCAATCGTAAGGAGAGCATCCGTGAGATCAGAACTTAAACGAATCTGCATCGGCATCTGCTTCTTCCTACTTCCACCGAGAATGTCGTTCGCCCAGTTCCCACAATCTGTGATCTGCCAATTTGAGAGGATTGCGACAGCAGAGTTGGATTCGAGGGGCAAAATAGTGTCCGGCAGCGAAAGTAGCACGGGAGAGATGGTCATCTCGAATCTGAATTCAGACGCATCAGTAGGGTCGGGCAACATTGGTGCCGTCAAACTGCAGGTGCTCAAGAAATCCAAGGACACGATTTGGCTGGCCGAAATAACTCCCAATGACGTTGCCTGTGTCATTACTTTGTTTTTCAAATCTGGCATCGTCATGTACACGAAGTACGAAACACTTCACACCCTGTCGAACGGGGATATGCCTTTCGGATTCGTGGAGATTGGAAGGTTCAGGCCGCTACTGTAGGAGGTCCTGATAGTCGCCTTTGAAGGCTTGCGACGCGAGGCACGTAACCGAGTGGGCTCGGAGGTCTGCCAGGTTCTGCGCTCCTCCGAGCCTACAAGATCGTCATCGATGCGGAGACCCTGCTGGGTGAATTCTGGAAGAATGCGCCGAAGAACAAAGTAAAATTAAAGCGAGGTCCCCTGGTACCAAATAATATCAACGGCCTTCTCTTCTTCAACTCCCTTTGTTCTGTAAGCTCAGTGTCAGAGTAGGGACCCAATTCAACTCGCCTCCAAGAAAAAGGCGACCCAGGGTCGGCAATTCGATTTCAGCGAGGATTTTGATTTAACAATCTTGGGTTACAGGACCGTCAAGGAATCTAAAAGCCGCGCTTGCCTATTCCAGGGCTAACTGCGGGAGGTGGCAATGAAACAGTTTCGCCAAGAATGAGATTCCAAACATGTTTTCCAGGAGCCTCTTACTCTCCACCTCCGCATTCTCAAACAAAAACAATTGCAGCAAGAACTGAAAGCAGATTTGGACGCTAACAATCTGGATACCATCGCGGAAGAGTGCATCCGTGTCCGGTCGAAGCAGAGAGTTCAGGATTTCTTAAAAAATGGGAAGAGCCTCCCTACAAAACAATTCAAACGGTCTCGGATTGAGCTCGGTAGTGTGAGATTGGATAAAGATGCGATGAGGCGCCTTGCCCGTCTTGCTTACGAGCTGGCCCACTGGTCAAATGAAAAGGGCAAACTCCCTCAATTGAAAAAGCCGAAGCCAGCACGCCTCCGGGACTGTGCTACCCGCGTCCAAGAGATGCTTCAGAATCCCACGTACAACCCTGCCTTAGCCGATGGCAAGTTCGACAAGTGGCAATTCTGGAGATTGCCAGAACTGCTTAATCGAATGGCTGAACTGTCTGAGAAATGTGATCAAAGAATCCGGGATATGAGCCAGGAGGACTACTATCGGGACATCCTCTTGTTATGTTTCAAGCGCGAATATAAATCTTCTTGGGGAGTTTTCACACCTGCAAAAGCGAGCCGGCTGCTTTCAGCTTTTGGCTAGACTATCCCCGCAAACACCTTAACCAAAGCTCTCTCCAGAGCAAGGATGACTTCTAACTCTTAGCAGGTCCTCTCCAATCTCTACTCAAAAGTCAAGTGACATAACCTGCCCAGAACCTAAGACTGTTGTGTCACTACCATACTGAACCCACCTCCATTGATAATTTGCACCTGGTAGCAATTTCTGTGATGAGGTGAATCAACGATGAAAGAAATGCGGTTAGCTTATGGCAGGAAGCAGGCAGCTGTCGAGATTAACGTGTCACCCCGAACCATCGACTATTTAATTCGACGTGGGGATCTGAAAGCACGGAAGATCGGTAAGCCAGTCTTAATCCCCGGCTCTGAGTTAGTGAAATTGCTGGAAAAGGGCATCAGAGGATACCCCTCCACATTGGAAGCGATGCGGGGGTGAGTATTTCCAAAATGAGAAAAGCCCGGCAAGATCGGGGTCTGCCGGGCTCCTTCAAAACACTTAGCACCGTAAAAACAGCTTCTAAGAATTCTGGCATGAAGCGGACGAAACAAGGCATTTTGTTGGCTTGGAAGCTTCGGTCGAAGGGAGGTTTCGTTTCTCTGTCCCGACTCTCAGATGGACAAATAGAACTTAGGAGCTATTCTCGTCGGAAATCCTGTCGCGTGGTTCTTTCACCGAATGAATTGAGTCAGGCCTGGGACGGGTTTTTGATCGATCAAGAGGGGAGGCGTCTAGTGCCCAATAAAATCTCCCTCTCTGACTTCCTGCGTGTCTTCAATGGGCAAGATTGCAGTATCCACTTGCGTGCTTTCGGTCCCAAGGGCTGTGACCCAGACAAGCCAGAATTCAAACCAGTCAAGACAACAGCCCAGCTTGGAGAATTGGCAAGCCTGAAGAATGAACTTTTGAAGATCTATCGGACCCGAGGGCTCTACTTTGTCGTCAACGGTGGTGGGGATCGGGATAATGACATCACCCGGTTTACAGCGGCGTTCGTGGAAAGCGACACCCGGCCCATCTCAGAACAGCATGAAGTCTTGGACGAATCACCCGTGCCTACAAGCATCCGAGTCCAAACACTGAAATCGGTTCATGCCTACTGGTTGCTGAAGACGGGCTGCACTGAAGTCCAGTGGCGGCAGATCCAGGCCGGGCTGTTGGCCTACTTCGGTGGGGATCCGAAGATCAAGAACCCATCCCGCGTGATGCGTCTGCCATACTTCAATCATGTTTCTCTCAATGGAGATGGGACTCTCCACTATAAGCGGGTGGAGCTGGTGCAGTTTGAACCGTTGCGTCGTTACTCGGCTGAAGAGCTTCTCGGGATCTTTCCAGTTTCAAATTCTGAATCAGAGTCAGACGGCGAGGCCGGGGTGGTGCACACGATAGGTTCTTACCAGACCTGGGATGAACTTAATTCTGAGTTGCGGCGGCGGATAGCTTCACACAAGACAGCCAAGAAGAGGCCTGAGAGCTGGATTCACTGCAAAGGGATATGTCACCAAGGGAAGAGTGATTCAGCCATTGCATTGAACCCAGCGACTGGTGCTGTTGTCTGTCAAGCCGGGTGTGAGCATTCTGCAATCCTGCTAGCTTTCGACTTGCCCGAGAAGCCGGAGCTTTCGAGAGACCCGGAAGGAAATGTATCTATCAACGAAGAGCGGGAGGTTGAGACCATCCCTTGGCCGGAACTTCCCCCGGAGGCCCTTTACGGCCTGGCAGGCGATATTGTGGAGACCATTGAAACGGAGACCAAAGCCTCCCCCGCTGCTCTTCTCATTCAATTGCTGGTTGGAATGGGGAACCTGATGGGGCGAGGCCCTTTCATTGTGGCCGATAGTACCCGGCACGGGGTGAACCCGTTCACCGCATTAGTAGGAAAAACAGCAAAGGCCAGGAAGGGGACGAGCTAGGCTCAAGTCCGCCGGATACTTTCTCCGATTGACGAAGACTGGAGCGGAACTCGCATTATGAGCGGGATGAGCAGCGGCGAAGATCTGATTTGGAATGTACGAGACGCACAGGAAAAAGACCCAGGAATTGCCGACAAAAGGCTCTTTGTTGTGGAGACGGAGTTTTCCCAAGCATTGAAGAGTATGTCGCGAGAGGGCAATTGTCTTTCATCCGTCATTCGGCAGTCTTTTGATGATGGTATTCTCCGCACCCTAACCAAAAACAACCCAGCAGTTGCGACAGGAGCGCACGTTTCCATCATTGCATACATCACTCTTGAAGAGTTGCGACGGCTGATGTCTGAAACGGATGCACTCAACGGTTTTGCCAACAGGTTCCTATGGTGCTGTGTGCGGCGGAGCAAGCTCTTGCCGGAAGGCGGCTGAATACCACCAGGAGTTACGACCAGGCTGACAAATCGGCTTCGAGCTGCCCTAAGCTTCGGGCATTCTGTTCAGGAAATGCGAAAGACGCCGGCGGCCCGTGAACTGTGGGCTTCTGGGTATCCAGAACTCTCAGAGGGGTTCCCTGGCTTACTGGGCGCGGTAACTTCCCGGGCTGAAGCTCTTGTACTCCGGCTTTCCGCCATTTACTCATTGCTAGACTGCAAAGGCGAAATAGGACCGGAACACTTAACCGCTGCGGCGGCGGTGTGGGACTTCTGTGAGCAGAGCGCAAGATCGGCAAGAAGTCCACTGGAAGGCCCCGGCTGGCAGACAATCAAGTGAAACCATCAGCGCTGTATCAAAGAGAGCGTAGGGCGCGGTTAAAAGCCAAACAAGGCCAAAAGAAAGGAGGTGTGAAACATGGGAAGACCTATTAAGAAACAGCGTGGGATCTTCGAGCGTCCCCAGGGGAGTGGAATCTGGTGGATTTGTTATTACGATCAGTATGGCCACAAGCACCGGGAAAAGGTTGGGATGAAGAGCGCGGCCAATGAGAAGTACCAGCAACGCAAGACCGAAGTTCGGCTTGACAAGTTCAATCCTGCAGACGTGGAAGGGAA
>JBGPHY010000492.1:0-4884 GCA_041484625.1 Terriglobia bacterium
CCAATGCCCCTCCCATGGGGTTGCGAGTGCGCCTGAAAGCCGGTTACGACATTTCCCGTTTTTCCGGAGCGGCCCGAGTGATTCTGGTCGCGCTGAAGAAATATGGAATGATCCTGGCCGACAATGGCTCTGACTGGTTTATCACCGGCGCCACCGATTCGCGCTGGGATGACGACGACCTCAACCAGTTGAAGACCGTTCCCGGCAGTGCTTTTGAAGTGGTGCAGACAGGCCCCATTATCAAATAGAGCCTGGGCTCCCGTTTGGCTGGTTAGTCGAAAAAGCAAATTAAAGCTGATGAACCAGATCACCGGGACCGACCGGGATTTTCTCGCCGCCCACCCCGATTACATCCGCCTTCTCTACGACAGGACGTGCGATGGCTGCACACGGTCGATTGTCTCTTGGGCGTGAATGTGGTCATTGTTTGCATCTTAAACGTTTCCGAGAGCCTGTTCGATCTCTGTCCACAGAATTGGCTCCAGGGGTCGTCCACTCAGCACTTCCTCCATGTAGGTAGACCAATTCCCAGAAATCATTCGGTCCTCCGAGATGACTTCGCAAACCCTCTTGACCATTGTTCCTTTGTCGGACGACAGCGATTTCGTTATGTCCGACTGCAGGAAAGCAACCAGCCTCAGAACATGGTTTCGGAATGTCCCAACTCGGCTGGTATGTCCCTCTGCGATGAAGAAGAGCAAGGTGACAAGGCTTGCCAAAACACGTTGCTCCTCGTTTGGACCGGACATCCCTCCATCCGGTTCGATACTTGCAGCCAGTTCCAAGAGCACATCTTCCACATTTTTGTGCAGTTTCCCTGGAGGAAAAGCCTTTACAGCTTGACGAATCCTCTGCAATGGTCTCTCCAGACATATGGACGCGGCAGTCAGGCTAGAGAAGTCCCCGAGTGCTCCCGACGCCATCTCCGGCTGGCGTAGGGCGCGACTCAAATAGGCGACGTTGGATCCCGCCGTAAAGTAGCTGTTGAATTGGACATCCTGAGGCATGCCGACCGGCACGACTCGCGTTTCGGGCAACTGGCCCGGCTTGTCCCCGGCTCTTTCAACTATGGCCACCAGGGCCATCTGCCGGCTGGCCAGCCCATAGGATTGGCTGAGCGCTTCCAAACGCGTGGTCAGCCGGTCTTCTTCACGCTTTTTAACTACACCCCTAGCTTCAGAACCAATCATCCGGCTCTCCAGGTCGGTGATGAGTTTCGCACCACGGATCAGTCGCAGGGTGTCTCCGACTGAACTCTTTTGGATGCTTACTCGCTGAACCATGGTCCGTTTCTCATCGCCTGCTTCCCATGCGAGGCGCAGTTGACCCTCAGATTCTTCACTGGATTCTCCAAAGACCACTAAGGGATTCCCGGAGAATACCATTGACGGCGGTTCGGGGAGGATCGTTGCTCCCGGAAGATCTTCCGCCTTCACCCGAACGTCGATCGCCACGGGCCTCCTGATCGATGCAAACAGGTCGACTGCCGGTAGATCCACCCTCTCCCTGGGAGTCAGGAAGCGGCAGACGCCTCCTGTTTGCTCAGACAGCAATGACAGGAAACGGTCCTGGCTGGCACTGCCGATCCCCAAGGCGTGGATGCGGATTCCAGCCGACCTGGCCTTTTGCAGGATATCCTCAGTGCCCGAGACCTGCCCGTCGGTCAAGAGCATCACGTCGCCACCGCTTTTGCCGAGTAGTCTGGCCGCCTCCAGGAAACCCGCAGCCAGCTCGGTGCCGCCGCGGGCATTTACACTCTGAAGGAAACGCCGGAGGGATTCACGATTCTCCATGCTCCCTGGGGCCAGACCTGAATGAAAAATCTCCACCTGATTATCGAAGGCCACCAAGCCAAACTGGTCTTGGTCTGAAAGGGCCCCCAAGCAAGCTTCGACGGCCTTCTTGGCCTGTTCGATGGGGGCGCCTCCCATGGAGCCGGAGCGGTCCAATACAAAGACCACGCGCCGGGGAGAGTCGGCCAGTTGACCAAAGGTTTCCGATGAGAAAACAGCGGCGAAGTGCCCCTTCCCGTCCTTTCCAACTCCTGCTAAGACTCCAGAAAGGCATTGCGAAGTTCTCACATCGAGCACCAGATCGCGGTTCGGAACGTCGTGGGCCTGTGCCAGGGATACCCGCGCTTCTTGCGCACCTTTCGATCTGAACCGTACCGCATGAGAAGGAGAGCCAATCTCCTGGATCGGTTGAGGCATCGTCACGGAAAGATCGAATCCCACCTGGTGAAGAATTGTGGCATCTGTTTTGAATTGAGGGAGAATCAGGTCACCAAACTCGTCTTCCGGCAGTTCGATCTCCCCGGTCCCGTCATCAACGCCCATAGATTTGGCCCTCGAGTGGTAGGTCGGCGCCAGGGTAAAGGGGAAGCGAAACCGGAAGCCCCGATCATGCAGTTCTACTCCAGCCAGCAATTCCAACTGGACTGTGACGGTCTCATTGGGTTGCAGATTTCCCAGATTGAGGTTTACCATCCCGTCCCGATACTGCCGGACCAGTGTTGAGAGATGCCCCTGTTCGATGCCCTCCTCGTAGGCTTTCACCGCCTCCTCCACCGGTTTGAGCTGAGAATGCACCGAGAACTCCTTCCCCGTCACTCGGAACCTCCTCAAGGCCGCATCCCGAGGCAGCGGAAATGAGTAAATAACCTCCAGTGGCTTTGCCTCTTGAGAAGAGAAGGTGTGCTGAACTACCAGCCGGCCTCCTATGGGCAGGATCTTCCCGACCAAATGCAAATGCTGCATCACCAGCCGGACCTCTTTGCCGGTCTGGGCATTGACAAGTTGAAAACCCGCCACTTCAGTTACGGTACTCATTGGCTTTCCTCCTTCGTATTCTCAGTCTTCAGTTCATTCGCCAGCTGGTTTAATGCCCTTTGCACTTGCCTTAACCGCCAGGGGCTCAGGTTCGCCCGAACCGAGACGACCACATCCGAATCAATTGGATAGTGCCACCACGACGAGGGCTCCGGCAGAAGACTTCTGGCCCTTTCTTGGCCCAGCGAGCGGGCGATTTCCGTCAGGGTCAATCCCCTGCTCTGAAGTTTCTTGATTTCCAACAGCTGGCGGAGATGTTCTTGCCCATAAGAGGCCCCCCGGCCAGCCTGGGAAGGGCCGGGCAGGAGTCCCCTGGCAATGTAGAACCGAATGGTGCGGCCAGACACGTCCGAATGCTCAGCCAGTTCTGCCAGTGACATCTCGAGATCTTGTGGCTTCATCAGTCCAATCGCTCCCGATAGAGTCATTGCTACCATAACAAATTAATGAGACACTGTCAAGTACTGTTTTAATTTTACGTCGATGTTTTGCCCTGCCCAAGACGGGGGATGGAGGCGAGGATTGGCTGTCAGGTATTTGCAGGATGTGCAGGGTTGCGGCGAGAACTATGAGCAGAACAAGAACGAGCGTGAGATGGTTCCACCTCCTGCGCGGGAATGCACAGAGTCAACGGTTCCGAAAGTCACAGCCGGCCGGGCTTTTCCGTTTCTGTGATCTTACTGGTCTTTCCGTATAGCAGGCAGGTAGAGAACCCCTGCTAATGAGAGCGTTGGAAAATTACCTCTCCGTTCGCAACCACTGCCTCTACGTGGGTGGTGTACTCGAACGGGTCTCCGTCGAAGAGTACCAGGTCCGCATCTTTGCCCGGCTGGAGCGAGCCCACACGGTCGTCGATCCCAAGAACTCTGGCTGCATCGACGGTTGCGGCACGGAGTGTGCGGTCAAATCCCAACCCATTTGCCAGGGCAACAGCCGCTTCAAACAAAAGGATCCGATTCTTGGGTACGTATCCCTCGAAGCCGGTCGTGAAGGCAAGCGGAATTCCGGACTCAGCCATCAGCGCGGCGTTCTCGAGAGTGGCGTTATAGGTCTGGAGTGCATCCAGCCGTTGCATAGCCGGGCCGAGTAGCACCGGCACCCCGGCGCGTCGGATTAAATCCCGTGCCAGGTAACCCTCGGTGGCTTGAGCCAGCATCATCTTCAGATTGAACTCCTGGCCGATACGGAGAGCTGTGGCAAGATCATCTTCGCGGTCAGCGAACAGCCGACGGGCCAGCGCCGCCTCTTCCATACGTGTGGCGGGCGCCTGGCCGCGTCGACCGTAGTTCTTGGGATTCTCGCCGTTGGCCATTTTCAAACCCCCGAGACTGCCCGGAATCAGCATCTCTTCAATGGTCCGGCCGCGCAGTTTAACGTAGGCGGGCTGCACGGGACCGCTCGATTCGTTCCCGTCCGCGTTGGCGGGTACGGATGGCCTCGCATAGATGCCAATGTGCGAGTGCGTGTCCACCAGTCCGGGAATGATCACCTTGCCTCTCACATCCTCTACCTGGGCTTTTGGAGGGATTGCCACGGACCCTTCCCCGCCTATAGCCTTGATCTTCCCGTTTTCCAGGATAATGACCCCACGGTCAAGAGGTGGCCCGGACACTGGATCGACCTTGGCCCCTTGCAGAACCAGGATGTTGTCCTGGCCCAAGCTCAACCCGGCTGATATCAAGCACAGGACGACACCCAGAACAAAGTTGCGCATCGGCTGGCATTCCTCCTCAGGAAACGGAAAGAAATAGTGATACCGTACGGTCAATCAACTCGAACAAATTTGGAGGGCGCCAGTATACAGTTATTTCTTCTTCTCTCCAAGAGGTATGCGCTTCGCCTTTTACAGGGAGAGCAGCACCCTGCGCTTCACGGATCAACCGAAACGAAGAGTCCCGACGATCTAAGCTACAGCAGAAATCGATTACGCTTTGCGTAGCTGGTTTTGTTTCAATCGTCACCCGGGGAAAAGAGAGGCATTCCTTAGGCTGTCATCAACTGGTGTGATTCAAATCTGGCCTCCATCTCTCTCAGTGCTGGCGGGTTTGCTTTGCCC
>JBGPHY010000493.1:0-4876 GCA_041484625.1 Terriglobia bacterium
CTCGCCGGAAGCTGGCAAACAACTGAAGCTCGGTAATGGCCAATCTTGGCTGTTTGACTCCACCGGCCAGCATTCGTTCCCGCAGATTTCTATACTCGCGACCCAATTGCGCGGCGTAGCCAAGAGAAGCCTGGTAAAGTTCGTTGGGATCAGTACTGGAATCCACCTCCCCGCCGGTCAGGATGTGGTCGGTAATGATGCCAAGCTTGGGTGCAACCTTCGAGATCAGCTGGTTGTTCCACTCGTTCCCCTTGTAGGTTTTATCGCCACAAGCCAGTATCTGGATGGAAGGGTCCGCTCGTTTCATGGCATCGTAGAACCGGTCATACCGGTCGGCATAACCCTGGGGTGTGGTCCAGCCGATCTGCCAGCTCCCATATAACTCGTTGCCCACCTCCCAGTACTTGATCCCGTAAGGTTCCGGATGACCCAGGTTGGCTCGCAGACCCCCTAAGAACGTATCCTTGGAGCCATTGCAGTACCGCACCCAGTCCGCAGCTTCCTCCGGAGTGCCGTCGCCTGCGTTGACGCAGATCATGGGCTGACAGCCAATGGCCCGGCACAAACCAACGAATTCATCTGTTCCAAACAGGTTGTATTCAAGTCCTCCCCAGGCTGGATTGGGCCTCGTAGGGCGAACGTAAACCGGCTCAATGCCGTCTTTCCAATGGTAGCCGGACACGAAATTACCGCCGGGCCAGCGCATAATTTGCAGGCGGGCCTCTTTGTAGAACCTGATGACATCCGGGTCGGCGAAGTTGACATGATCACTTGGATAAAGCAGGACTCGATCGACTACAAAATTGACGGGCGAGGTGGAGGTAATTGCAAAGACAAACAAGCTGTCAGATGCGACTGCCTTCTCAGACGGAATCGTCAGCCAGCCTTGTTCAGGGACATATTCTCTCCCCAAGGTGACACCCTGAAACGCAAGTTCCTCTCCGACTTTTCCCCCGGGTCCAAGTGAATGGATTGAAAGAAGGACATAACCAGGTTTTGTGGCCCTCCTCTCGATCTTGTAGATGAAGTTACGAGTCCGGTGCAAAGGCAAATAGACGTACTGCATGATGCCCTGGGGATCTTGCTCCGAAGCACGCAGCACCTCAATGCGTTGAGTTCGATTGCCGGTATCCCCGACATCCGGGCTGAGCACGACCTCCTCCTTGGATCCCGTCCGCATCCATCCGAAGGCTGCGCCGTCTCTATAGTTCTCCAGCAGCAAGGAGACATTCGGCAGACCCAACCAGCGACCATACCCTGCCATCTGCGCGGAGATCTTCCGCAGGTCAGATTCCACCGCGGCTCCACCGTCGACCAGGCTGTCGCCTGCAGAAAACACCCATTTGCCGAAGGTGGGATTCATCAGGATCTGTGAATCAATCCCGTTATAGATGTTTTGTCCCAGATGCTCCGTGAATTTTCCATACAAAAATGGGTTCACTCGATACGGGGAGCGGGTATCCAGGTCGATTCGAAGAACTGCCTGCCTTGGGTCTCGCGAGGGCTTATGTTTCAGCAGCTCGACCTCTTGAGCAATGGCCGGTGGGCAGAAACCGGCAATCAGGAGAACTAGGACCCAGCTCGAAAGGATGGAACACGAAAGACAAACTCGGATTGACCTGAATTGACAAACCGAATTGATAAAGGATAAAAGCATCTTGGTGTGTCTCCTACCTGGTGAGATGGCGAGGGTCTCGAGACGACAGTCAGCCTTTGAATGATGCCCCTGCGAACTAAGGAAATGACCATTTTCAAGAATCATCCTCTTCGGAGGGAGGGGCTGTCAGTCGTTAGCTTGTCATGATTCGTGCCATTCCAAAATGTTCATCTCACCCTGATAAGGCCAATCCTTTGGACATACAACGAGCCGTTTGCGAACCGGATTTTGTCTCACATACTCCCATTTTTCACCAAGTCGCTCTCCCCTTCTGAGCTGAGTGTCCCAAAATGACTTTTGCCAAATCGGCTGTTCCTCCGGCCGCGGCCACATCTGTGACGCGCGAGACTTCCAAAACTGGACCCATTTTGCGAGTGGGGGGCAATCGTACTCCCCCGGCGCACAGAAAAGATGGATATGGTCAGGCATCAACACATAACGCCCGACGAGCCAATGACTGGCCGCTGACCAAACAGACCGCAACAACTCGTGGATGTCTTGCCGTGCGAGAAACGGCTTCCGATCCTGAGTACAGACCGTTACAAAGATGATCACCGACCGGTTGAATGAGTCACGAGCTGGCAAGTGCACTGGCGTCTTGCGTTGTGGGATTTTCTTCATTGTCTGGAGGGACGCGCTCCGTCGCGTCCTGAGTCTCGGCCACGACGGAGCGTGGCCCTCTCCTGCCCACCACCAGATCAGCGGTTGGATAGGCTTCCAGTGCGGTTCTTTCGTATCCACAACGCAGAGCTTATCAGTTGCTTCCTACCCCGTGCAACCTTGTCCATTCGGAAAGCACGGCTTTACAATAAGCACTCAAGCCGATACAGTAGGGGCTCTGCTTTCCTGGACTGGAAAGAGAGGACAGGGATGGGCAAGTTCCTCCTTTGGTGCATCCTGCTGGTTTTATGCTGGCCGCTAGCGCTGCTCGCGCTGGTATTCTATCCGCTGGTCTGGCTCTTGTTGTTGCCCTTTCGCCTCGTCGGCATTGCCGTCACAGGCGTTTTTGAACTGCTGCGAGCGTTGATCCTGCTGCCCGTGCGTGTGCTGGGCGGGAAACCCGGCACCTGAAATCTGGGCGGACATTGGTTCATGACTGACAAGCGCAGGAAACACCACTTAACGAAAGAGGCAACTCGGAACAGCGCAACCCTTGGGCAGAAGTGGAGCGGCTATGCCTCGCCCCCATTCCCATTCTGGCAAAGACAATCAGGGGCCGAGCGGAGAAGAAAACCAAGTAGAGAGAGCGCACCAAAATGATTCCCACCCTGTTTTCCGTCAGCTACGCCGGCCTTTGGGGCCAACATCAGCTGGATGTGCTGAGTTTCATTGAGAAGGCCGCACGGCTGGGCTACTCGGCCGTAGAATTAATGGGAAAACGGCCACACCTGTCCGTGCTGGACTGGAACGAGTCGGGGCTGCAAAAGATCAAGGACCGTGCCGCCTTGCACCAGATCGAGATTGCCACCATTGCCGGCTATACCGACTTCACGGCGGGCAAGAGTTCGTTGGAGGTCCCGTTCGGGGAAATGCAAGTTGCCTATGTGAGCCGGCTGGCGCAAATGGCTCAGATCCTGGGGGCCAGGATCGTCCGAGTGTTTACCGGTTACACGACCGACGAAGCCGCTTATTCAGGAGATTGGAGCCAATGCATCAGAATCATTAAGGAATGCGCTGCCGTCGCCGCCGACTGCGGGGTCATTCTCGGTGTTCAAAATCACCACGATATCGCCATCTCCTCCGCAGCTTTCGCAGAATTCCTCGATGAAGTCAACCACCCCAACTGCCGGGCCATGTATGATCCCTGGTCACCAGCCTTGATGGGAGAAGACCTCTATTCCAGTGCCCGGTCGCTTGCGCCTCTCATGGTCCAGACTACCCTGGCCGATTATGTCCGGCTGAAACGGTTTGCCTACCTCCCGGGACTCGTCAATTATAGGGAACTCCCTGCCATGGTTCGCGCCGTCCCCTTGGGCGAAGGGTTCGTTGAACTGCAATCCTTCTTCCGAGGACTCAAGGAGGGAGGATTTGACGGCTATGTGGCCTATGAGATGTGCTCCCCACTGCGCGGAGGTGGAGGGGAATCCAACCTGGATGCCACGGCTAAGGCCAGCCTAAGAAGAATGGAGGAGCTGATCAGGACCGGAAATGGGTCCCCTTCCATTCCCGCGTGATGTAGTTGGAAACCCAGTAGCCCAAAGCCATAATGGTCAACACGGGATTGAAGTCTCCGTTAGTGACGTGCAAGCTCCCATCGGCGACAAAGAGATTCTCGATATCATGCACCTGGCCGAATCGATTGGTGACAGAGGTCTTGGGATCGTTGCCCATGCGGCAGGTCCCGGCCTGATGTGCACCTGCCCCCAGCCCCTGGCCAGGAACTTGGACCCAGGTCTGTGACGCCCCCGCCGCCTTCAGCCATAGCTTGGCTCGGGAAGACAGGAAACGGCAGATCTCGAGGGTGTGAGGATGTCGAGCCCCGGAAAGCCGAGCCACTGGAATCCCCCAATAATCCTTGACCGAGGGGTCGATCTCGATTCTCGACTCAAACAAGGGCATCTCTTGCACCGGCCCGTGGACGCCGATGAGCCGCTTGAAATAGTTCCTCTGAAAATCCTTATGAGCTTTCCCCCAGGATGGCGCCCCCGGTGGACGCCTGCGGGTGAAGGCATAGGGGTGGTAAATGAACTGGTTGCACAACATTCCGCCCCCCCACAGGCCTGGATTACCGTGGTTGAAATCCGAGATGGCAATGGAAGCGCCCGGGCCCACGTCGTCGTACACCACTTCTTCAAACAGGCCATATGCGCCAGTGTAGGCGTGGTCCTGAAGGTTTCGACCCACCCAGTCGTAACGGTTGCCTGCTCCCTGCGGAAAAAGGCGGGAACGCGAGTTGAGCAGGAGCCGGGCTGTCTCCGTGGCCGAGCAGGAGACGACGACCAGGTCCGCACTCTGGAACTGCTCACGGTCCTTTCGGTCATAGTAGCGAACGCCGGTAGCTCGGCCGCGGTCATCAATGAGCACCTCGCGGGCCACACACTGGGTTCTCAACTCACAATTGCCGGTGGCCAACGCAACCGGGATCACGGTGTTTTGCGTTCCATTTTTGGCGTCAACCTCGCAGGCGTAGCCGCTGCAATAGCGGCAGTGGATGCAGGCCGACCGGCCTCCGAAGGGGACCGTGTTGCGAAGCATGGGGATATGAAAGGGATGGTACCC
>JBGPHY010000494.1:0-4862 GCA_041484625.1 Terriglobia bacterium
CGTACACATTCCCTTTCGATGAGTGCAACAACCGCCATTCCGCCACCGAATCCCATGGCTCCGATTTTGAGAAAGTAAAGGGCCAGGCGGAGGATCGATACAGGCTCTTCGCCCTGCATGCCACTTTCGCGATCGGCGACCGACGGGGACGAGGGAGTGCCCTTTGCCAATGAGAATGAGTCTTTGTCTGGCATTGTCGCTCAACCTCTTCGATCAGTGGCATTCGTCATGATGTGAGCAGGACTCGCCGGAATCCGTGGTTAAGCCCTCCAGCCAGGCTTCCATGGCCCCGCGGAGGCCTCCAGAACAACCCCGCACTACCCGGATGCCGTGCGTGCCCAGCATGTCTACCGCTCCGGTCCCAATGTTACCGGCCAGCATTGTCCCGACGCCCATCGCCGCCATGAGAGTTGGCTTCACTCAGAAACATGAGCTATACCTTCGCAAGACTCACATCGTTCCGACAGGTCGCAGATAAATTCTAGTTGCGAAATTCCCAGGTTCTGTCATCTTTTATACGTTCTTGTCTCTCAGCTCGCGTTCGATCCTCCCTCGATATTCTTCCGGAATGGAGTCTTGAGCGGCCTCCCCCGTACCAGGTGACTTCCCATCTTGGCGCGCTCGCCTCTCTATCTTAGACCGCCACTTCCACGCCAGCCGGAACACCAGCCCGACACCCAGGATCAACGCCAGAAAGGGGACTCCTCGAACCACCCAACCTTCCATGCCTTGCGGCTCGGCTAAAACAGCTTTTCCGTACTTGACTATGTAATAATCCAGGATTTCACGGTCCGATTTGCCCTCGGCTACCATGCATGCAATCTCTTTCCTCATCTCAACAGCCACGTCACTCCGATGTATCGAGATTGGCTCGCGGTAGCAGCAGGGGGCTACCAGCATTTCCTCGAACTTGGCAATCCGCACGTTTTGCTCGCTGGTTAAGGAAACCGCCGTGGTCGCGACCAACATCAGTGCAATATAACAGAGACCGAATTTCATGGGTTCACCTCGGCACGGCAATCATGAAACGATGAAAGCCCCAACTTGGATATCCGACTAGAAGAGGCACCCAGCGTGTTCCACCTGCTCCGACTTTGACTTTTTGGTCGCGCGCATAGCCAAAATTCGTAATATGCCGGCCCTTAGCGAGAAGAGAGCCCCTGCGCTTCAGAAACTAATCAGTGTTCGTTTTCCGATCGACACGGACGGGGCCAGCGGCACCGTTAAAGGCTTCTCACTCTTCATTGGAAACACTCCATGTGCAGGTCTGGGCTGGCAACAATTCGCTTCCCAAGTGGATGGGTGAACCACCTGGCTCCTTGCAGCTATCCTATCGGAATTCCCGTCGCCCACTGTCACACTTTTGTCATCGCGTCGTCGTGAGCACATTTCCTTTTTCAGGCTTACAACCTCATGCCATTCCTGACCTTATTGGGAAAAGTCGAGCCTATTCTCACTCTGAACCACATCCACCGGCAATGGAGCTGCCTGATTACCCGGAGATTGCATACCGCTGGCATCTCTACCCCTGCGAGCTTTCCGGTGGCGAACAGCAGCGGGTTGCTATCGCCCTCGCGCTAGCCAACACCTGTAAAGTGTTGCTGGCCGATGAGTCAACCGCTGCTCTCGACAATGAGCGGGGCAAAGTTGTTATGGGCTTGCTGCGCCGGCTCAGTCGGGAAAGGAATGCCGCCGTCATAGTGGTCACACATGATGCCCGTATGGTGGAGGGCTTTGACCACGTGTACAATATCGTTGATGGGAGGATTCAGTGATAACATACGGCATCAGGAATCGGGAGCACCTCCAGCGATGCTTGATATAGTCCCAGTCTATAGGGTTTTCTGTTGATAGTGAGGACAAGAAAGTGCTGGGGGCCCAGCCGGACGCCCCCTTCGGGAGAATTAATAGGTAACGAAAGGATAAAGGATGAATGCGCAACCTGTATTAAGGGCCACCCTCCAGAACAGGGCAACGCACAGTCGCACTGCTGCGAGACGGCTGCCCGGCCTGATATTTGTTCTCATCGCTCTACTGCTGTGCGGACTTCCGGGAATCGCACAGCAACAGGGCCCGCACACCGCGGAAGAGTTGCATCGCCTCCACCAGGACCCGAAGGCGTATATTGCTATGCTGGAAGACCCGGAGCGAGATGCCTATCAGAAGCCTCACGAGATGGTGACAGCCTTGAACCTGCAGGACGGCGACGTGGTGGCGGATATCGGCGCGGGGTCGGGTTACTTTTCCTTCCGGCTGGCACATCACGTTGGGGAGAAGGGCCGGGTCTATGCTGTGGATATAAGCCCCGACATGATCCGCTACATGAACCGGCGCATTCGCGACCTCGGCTTGAAAAACCTAATCACCGTGCTCTCCGACCCCGACGACCCGCTCCTTCCCAAGACCTCGGTGGACCTGATCTTTCTTTGCGAGGTCTGGCACCACATTGAAAGTCAGGCCCAATACTTGGCCCAGATACGCCGGACCCTCAAACCAGGCGGCCGTGTGGTGATGATTGATTTCCACAAGCGCGAGCTGCCCGTCGGCCCACCCGTGCAGATGAAGATCGCCCGCGAGGACCTCCTAAGCCAGATGCAGTCCAACGGGTTCCGCCTCGTCAAAGAGTACACCTTCCTTCCCTACCATTACTTTCTCATGTTCGGCATGGAGTAGCGTGATGCAAGCCACGAGTTCTCCGGAGCAGACGTGAATCCTGAAGAAATCGGGGTTATTCAGCCGAGGCAAGGAATCCATACGGATGGGCATAAGGTCTGACTGCGAATTCCATGAATTCCTGCCGTGCAGTTTGGTTCCCATTCCTGTCTTGGATGTGCCGGATTGTTTGAAAAAGAAGGCGACCAATGTGCGCCGCAGCCCTCACCAGCGTCAGAGACGTGGACTAGAAGCCGTCCTTGGCTCACTTCTCGTTTCAAATAGGTTGTCGTCCGAAAAGTAACACATAAAAAGTACAGCCCCACGAACGCCAATCCCACAGGGTTGTCGAATGCTCTAGGGTCAGTGACACTGAGCCAAAGAATGGCCACGTGCGAATAGGCATCCCCACAGCGAGGAATGTCTAATCGGTTTATCGAGGCTATTCCAGTTCGCTTTGAAGCTCCTCTTTTGACAATCGACGGGTTCAGTTTTTGGTACCGATGGCAATTCTCTCACCAGTCAAGAGAAGTCAACGGTCGACTCATCTTTTTGAAACAGGCAATAAATGAAATCCTGCCTGGCCCCGGACGGTGTGTAATGCTCCTCGTCAACGTGCCTCAGCAGTCTAAAGTGATTTCCGAATTCCTGGCTGAGTGAGTCCGGGCTATGACGGACTACATCCAGGCCGCTGCACCGCTCCGGCCCCGTCAACGCGAAGCCAGCCACAATCAAGAATCCCCCCGGCTTCAATGCCGCCATTACAGCATTTACATAGGTTCTACGGTCTTCCATCTCGGTGAGAAAGTGGAACACAGCTCGATCATGCCAAAGGTCGTAATGGGAGGATGGAAGTGAAGAGCGCGTAATATCACCGGCTATCCATTCGATGCAGGATGGTCGAGTTCCGAGCCGCTCCACAGCGTTTTGGATGGCAACTGTTGAAATATCGACAACCGTGATGCATTCATAACCATGGTCGAGGAGGTCATCAACCAGTGTGGAGGCCCCGCCTCCAGCGTCCAGAATTCAGGAAGACTTGGGCAAGCCGGTGCGTTCAATGAACTCTAAAGAGGTCTTCAGATGAGCCTGGTACCAGCTTACACTGGCCGGTTCCTTAATTGCATAAACTCTGTCCCAATGCGCTTTGCGGTCCATGAGAGCACCCCTTATTTCCACGTCGGATGTTTGTGTATAGAGGTCCTTAAAGGTCCTTTGTTTCTGGTCCCATTTTCGGCGGAAGGAGGTGCAGACCAATGTGCCTCTTCCGCAAACGTAAGCAGTTTTCCAAGCCGGTGCGTTATATTATCGATTCATCACTAAAAAATCGGTCTGCATTCAGGAGCAGCTACAAGGGGCTCCGCGGAGTGTCTTTACGGCCTCGATACAGATTATTGGGATGGCGGCGAGAGCTGCGACCGGATCAACCCAGTGAAGGTGAAAAACAGCATTTACAGCCAGACCGCCAAGCGTGATGGCCGCAAGATAGGCACAGGTGGCCGATTGAACTGCATCGGCAGCCAAGGCGCGGTTTCCTGTCTGGTGGGCTGCTCTACGTTTTGCCTTGCTCAAAAGGGGCATGATCAGAAGAGCCGCGATTGTCACTCCAATACCGATCCAACTCGCATCCGGCTCGACTTGAAGCATCAGCGCCGCCACAGATGTGAACACAACGAGGCCGGCGAGGAAAAATAATAGAATTCCAGCCAGTCGCGATGCTCGTGCTGGACTAAGTGGAACAGATGGCGCGAACTGAAGCAGCACTACCATCGCCGAAAGCAATTCCACGCAGCTATCGGAACCAAACGCAAAGAGCACGGGGCTGTGAGCTCTCCAGGCTGAAATCAGAGCGATGCCGCACTCGATCAGCATCCAAACCAGGGTGATCAGTTGCAGGTGAACGATGTGACGGGACATATTTCTGTGTTCACTGCAACTATCATCGCTATGTGGATTTGGCTCCTTATGAATTTGAAGAATGTTCTCGATCACGCTCGAACGTATTTGCCCAATATTTTGCTTCACGGACTATTGTAAGAAGTCCTTATGATCATTATGCCGAACGAACCTCCGAGGATACCAGCTCTATCCTAGGAAGCAGCAACTGTTGCAGACCCCTGGTAGTCTGAAGGGTTGAGCGATTTCCCGTCATCACCGAAAGAAATGAGGGCGCAAAGGCATGTACCGTATTCTTTTCGACGAGGACTATC
>JBGPHY010000495.1:0-4858 GCA_041484625.1 Terriglobia bacterium
ATGGCGGTTGTTGCACTCATCGAAAGGGAATGTGTACGACGACGATGTGTCGAAGCGGAAGAATTCCTGCACGGTGTTGGGTTGGGCCAGATTCTAGGCCCGTTTGCGGTCAATGCGGCTTTATTTGTGGGCTATCGCCTCCATGGCTTTTGGGGTGGCCTTGTGGCTGCCATATCATTTCTTCTCCCGTCTATCGTCGCTGTCATCGTTCTTTCCTGGTTGTATTTCACGTTCCACAAAATCCCGTCGCTCCAAGGGGCCTTGGCTGGGCTGGGACCAGTGGTGATCGCCTTGATCTTTGATGCCGCCCGGTCAATGGGTCGCCAGTCATTGCGCTCATGGATGACTTTCCTGGTAGCCGTACTCAGTTGCCTGGCCAGTACGGTTCACATCAATCCGATTTGGGTCCTATCGGTGGCAGGTTTGATGGGTTTGGCGTTCAGGTTGGCGGCCAGGCCCAATCCATCTGACCCAATAAACGGCCCTGAGACTAAGATTCTGGCTGCCCTGCCCCTGACTGCCACTGGCACGATAAACCATGGCACTAGCCTGTTGAATACAACTAGTAAAATGGCAGTCCAGGCCGGCAGCCAAGGCGCCCTGGCCGCCACCACCATCAGTCTCGCCACACTGGGGGTAGTATTCCTTAAGGTGGGCCTTGTCTTCTTCGGAGGTGGGTTTGCACTGATCCCTGTGTTGCACCAGCACCTGGTGACTGAACTGAGATGGCTTACTGCCAGAGAGTTTCTGGACGGGGTCGCCATCAGTCAGTTGACACCGGGACCGATTGCCGTGCTAGCTACTTTCGCCGGTTACCGTGTAGCGGGGATCGGGGGAGCCTTGCTGGCCACTCTGGCCTTATTCCTTCCCTCGACACTCCTGATGCTTCTTATCTCGTATTACTATGATCGTTTGCGAAACGTCCGCTCCGTTCAAGACTTCCTGGCGGGAATCGTCCCCGCTGTGTTTGGACTGATCCTTGCGACAGGGATGAGCCTTGCTCCAGCTAATCTGCATGTTCAGCACCCGGCCAGCATAGTGCTTTGCGGCGTTGCGTTTCTGTTGCTCTCAATGTCTAAATGGCATCCTGCTTTCGTGCTGGCAATTGGCGCCCTGGCTGGCGGCTTGTTCCCTTCCATGTATCGCTAGCTGACGCATGGTCAAAATCATGCGCGATGTCTACAACGTGGATCTCTCCTTGGCAAGGTGTTCCAACCATTTCGCCCGCCAAACCAATCATGCGTGAAACCGAGCCGCGGCGGCATGACATGTTCATACGATCCAGAGCAAGTAGAATCCAAGCAAGAGGAGTATCGCCCCTGCAAGTCTGTTGATCCAAGTTCCAAACCCAACGGTCTCCAAGCGTTGAGCCAACCGACCGATGGTCGCGCCCGCAAACAGGACCGGGACGCCGGCACCCAAGCCATAAGCAAAGAGCAGCACGGCTCCGTACGTGGCCTTTCCTTTGTAAGCCGCATACGAAAGGGCCGACGCGAAAATGGGAGTACTGCACGGGCCGATCATGAGCGACATAAGGAAACCACTTCCGAAGGCCCAGCCAATTCGACGACGAGACACACCGGAAGAGACGTCCGGCAATGGCAGTTTGAGCAATCCCAGCAAATGCGCTCCCATAACCAGTGGGACGCATGCAATGGCGTACCGAATCGGCCTGTCCAGAGTGGTGAGCCGCCCCAGAAAAACTGCTATCAGGCCGAGAAGCGAGGTCGCCAGCGCCAGGCCAATGGTGAACGCCAAGGCCGCGGAGAACGCTTGTTTCGCTTTTCGGCCCCCGGCGCCACAGCACGTCGCAGCCACTGCTGGATACAGCGCAACGCAACATGGGTTCAACCCGGCCATCAAACCACCTAGCAGCATCAGCGGTACAGCGGCCAGGCCGCCGGCCGAAAGCGCAACACGAATTGCTTCTGTCATCTCACCGCCTACTTCCTTCAATTAATTGTTTCAGGCCAGCTTGAATCGCTTCAACCGTCTTTTCGTCTTCCCCTTCGTACCTTGCAATCTCTTTCCCGTCCGTATCCAGGATCAGGACGGTGGGAACCGTCAGGACCCGGTATCGATTCAGCAATTCCGATCTACGGTCCGGGGAAAGCTCTTGCGTTGGAATTCTTTTCTTCTGTGTCGCACGAACCGCTCGAATGATTTCACCGCAAGCGCACCTGTCTTCGGCCTCACTAAGATCGGCCACGAGTACAACTCTCGCCTCTCCGCTAGTTTGGACTGTTGATTGAGCCGGGATGTTACGGAATTCCTTGTAGGCGATCACCGCTCCAGCTGCCACGAATACCCCAATGAGCGCCATGCGGTTGATCTTCATTGAATATCTCCACATGAACTGGACCACCCACACGGTTTGACTTCCGGGACGGACGGAAGTTCGCCGGATGCCCGGTCTTGAACGAAGCGTTCGCCTGTCTGCAATGCTCTCTCAGCTCTCGCCAGTTCCCGGCCCACGTAGGCGGCATGATCCAACCGGGAGATCAGTTGCCGTTCGATGATTGAGGAGCAGATGGCTCCCGACGTGTTCCCTTCGATTACGGAATCCAGAACTCCAGCGTTGGAGTAATGTTCCACAACCAGCCGGTCTTTTCGCTGATCGGGGTATACGACGAAGTACCCGGCCGGATCAAGAATCAGTCCCCCTTGTTCATCGGCTTTGATCATTAGCACTTCGTTCCCCATCAGCGGATTCTGGTACGGGCCGGGATCCCTCCGGGCGCACTCCTGAATCATTCGAGCAATCGTGTCTCCGTCTTCTGTCCCGATGGCAGGAACTAGAGTGATCTGCTTACAAAAAGCGTTGACCTGTTCCGGTGTGACATTCTTCAGGACGGATCTGCGACCCATGGCTCCCCGAATACGGCCACGATCATCAATTCCGTTATCGAAAAGGCTTTTCAAAGATTGACCGGGGAGATGCCCGACAGCCTGTCTTGCCTCTTCACCACAGAGAATCAGGAACCGAATGTTCGGGTTCGACAGAGTGTTCTGGATAATTCGTTCAATGCCGAGATTCTCGGTACAGAGCGTTCCGGCAATGGCAAGACCGTCTGGCTTCATAACCTGAAGATGCGATGCCAGCCTCTCACTGTTCAACACGCAAACGGCAACTGGGGCGTTGTACCGGACGACGTGATAGTCACCCGGCAATCGGGGCCAGCCGCTTCGCTGCTGCGGTTCCTCCAGGGGGCAAAGGTCCATGCCTGCGCCTTCTTGCGGAAATGCTTCGCTGAAGGCGTTGGCTGCAATCGCCGGATAGCAGGTGGGACAGCCAAGACAATCGTATTGCTTTGATGTGAACTTCCCGCGTGCCTCCGAGAGAAGCCACACAAGATCCTTTGTCCCCACGTCCGTCGCGGCGAGAGCCTCGACGCTCTTGTGGAAGCAGCCACAACCGTGGCACTTCCGGGCTGAAGTCGCTTCTGAAAGTTGCTCCGTGATGATCCTGAGAGCAGTTGCTTGATGTTCACTAACGGTTGCGTCCATAGCTCATCCCACCGCCCGTTTCAACGCTTCCGATACCAATTTGGCAGCGAAGTGGTCTCGCACCGAGTAGTACGCCATCTTGCCGTCATTGCGATATTTCAACAATTTCAAGTCTCTCAACTTCCGGAGATGGTGGGAAGCTGCCGAAATGCTGGTCCCGAGCGCATGGGCCACATCACAGACACACAATTCCTCTCCGTTCCTCAGCGCACAAAAAATCTTCAGCCGCGCCCGGTCAGCAATGGCGGAGAAGAGTACCCGGATTTCTTCCAGTTGCTCGTCCGTTGGCATCTCCGCTTGAAGCCGTCGTACTACCTCCCCTTTGAAGCAAGGGACGTTGCAGAGATCAGCGGCAGAGACGCGAGGCAGCTGCTTTTTTGCTCTAACATGCGCATGCATGTTTGAATGATAACACGACTTTTCATATTTTCACAAATGGATGTATCTTCGTAAGACTACTCGGGGACTGCACTCGTGAGGAGGTTTATCTGGGGCTCCATCAAAACAGTTGATTTCACCGAATTTGCGACCAGACTATATTTCTGTGCTGTCTCCAACGCCCGCAGGACGCGTTTTTCCGTGATCTCTTTTTGAGACACTTCACAACGTACCGCTATGTTAGGACGAAGCAGGACTTTCGTGAAGATTTCTGTCCGATCCAGTTCGATGAGCTTGGTTCCATCAGCGCGGCATTCATAGGACACCAGGTCGAGCTTGAATCGTTCCGCCGTCCAGATAAACATCATCATGATGCAGGTGTTAACGGCCGCTACAAATGCGTCTTCGGGAGTCAGAACCCCTGCGTGCCCATGGGCGTCGGGTGGAGCAGAAAAATCCATTTCGGGACCGTTTCCCAAATGGACATGGCCCCAGTGTTCACCCTTCCAAGTTACGGTAGTGTGATAGGTAGCAGTGCGGGACATTACCTTTTCTCCGAACAAAACAGAGCGTAATCGAGGGCAATGGCTTGCCTCCAGGTCTCCTCTTCATTATCTGGAGTCGGATGGTAGATTTTCATGGTCTGCAACATCTCGGATGAAATCCCACTGTCGGGCGTCCTGCCGGAGTTACGCCATGATTCGTAAATCAAGGGCAGGGCGGCAATCTGGATTTCTCGGCCGGAGATCGTCAGTTTTCTCACGGGAATTCCCGAGCCGCAAGAACAGGCGGCGCCTGGCGTCGTGGGAGCAACAGAACGATCATCTTTCTCGACATCGACGGGCGGCTTGGTTCCGAGCAGTTGGTCAACAAGACGACCGATGGCAGTGGCCGTGACTTCTACAACACCATGCTTTGTTTCTGATAGCCGTCGTGCTGTACCAAATTCATCACTCTGATGGGGCGACAACTC
>JBGPHY010000496.1:0-4854 GCA_041484625.1 Terriglobia bacterium
TCCTGACGCCTCCTCCGGCCATCCAGAGGCTGAAACATCGTGGATGGTGATCGCGGCCGTAGTCGTCAACCGTCAGTTTCCCCTGCGAATAAATGGTGCGCCCAAACTCGCCCCCCCAAATCACCAGTGTGTCGTCCAGCAGGCCGCGGGACTTCAGATCCTGAACGAGGCCCCAGCAGGCCTGATCCACGTCTTTGCACTGGCTGGGCAGCACTCCTGGCACGTTGCTATGCACATCCCAGCCGCGGTGGTAGACCTGCACGAAACGCACTCCACGCTCCACCAGGCGCCGCGCCATCAGACAGGTGTGAGCAAAGGTGCCACCCTTGTGCGCCTCTTCACCATAGAGCTTGTAGACGCTGGGAGGTTCCTCAGACAAATCGGTCAACTCGGGAACAGAGCTCTGCATTCGGAAGGCCATTTCGTATTGGGCGATCCGCACGAGCGTCTCTGGATCGCCAATCTTGTCGTGCTGGATCTGGTTGAGCTGCCCTAAGGAGTCCAGCATTCGTCGTCGCATGGCCGGAGGCACACCTTCCGGGTTGTTGATGAACAACACGGGGTCACCGCCCGATCGCAGTGCTACGCCCGCGTACTGAGCCGAGAGGAATCCCGCGCTCCAGAGCCGGGCTGAGATAGCTTGTACATTGGCCTTCGGATGGGAGTGGGTGGCATTCATCACCACGAAAGTGGGAAGGTCTTGATTCAGGCTGCCCAATCCGTAGGCAATCCAGGAGCCGATGCAGGGGCGCCCGGCAATCATATTGCCGGTTTGTATGAACGTGATGGCCGGCTCGTGGTTAATGGCCTCCGTGTGCATGGAGCGAATGATGGCGATATCGTCAACCATCCTGGCCGTGTAAGGAAGCAGTTCTGAAATCCAGGCTCCCCCCCGGCCGTGCTGTTGAAACTTAAACACCGAGGGGGCAATCGGGAACCGCGACTGGCCGGAGGTCATGGTAGTCAGCCGCTGCCCCTGGCGCACTGAGTCTGGAAGATCCTTGTCGTACCAGTCTTGCATGCGGGGTTTGAAGTCAAAGAGGTCCATCTGAGGTGGAGCGCCCACCATATGCAGGTAGATAGCGTTCCTCACTTTGGGAGCAAAGTGGGGCAGCCCTGGCAAACCTCCGAAGGTCTGCTTTTCCTTTCCACCGGCAAACAGCCGCTCGTTCATCAAAGTCGCCAGTGCGGCTGTACCCAATCCCCAGGCCGCATGGCTGAAAAACTGGCGCCGGGTTTCCACCAGAACCGCTTCATCAAATGGAGTCATGTTTGGCTTTCTCTTAAAGTAACGGCACTTAATTAACCTACATTTTGTTTTTCAGGCTAACTCACGCCCCCTCACCCGTGCCCTTTCCCCCATTGTCACCCTAAGCCTTACCCACATTTTGTTGTGCAGGTCAATGTTGTCTTTGCCTCCGTCAGGAGGCCGATGTTTATAGACTCCGTTGAGATATGACCTCCCACCCCAGCGGGGTGGTATGTGCGTCTCGCCAGACATTCAGCCCGCTCTGGGGCTGGGAATCATCTATTGTAATGGTATCTATAAACATTTTGCCCCTAGCGGGGCAAGAAGCTCCCATACCTGTTTCCGTGGGGCGACCTCCCATTCCATGAAATGTGGGTAAGGCTTAGCGTTGCCACCGGGGAAAGCGGTGAACACTTCTTAAGCTTCCACGCAGGTCGGGTGAGGGAGATAAATAACACTGACCGCCCTTCCCATCAAATCTACTTGTTCATTACTTCATCCAAGTTCATCACCTGGTTGACCACCAAGGTCAATGCCGCAAGGTCAGGCATGGGCATTTTCTGGTCCGTCTTAGATTCTCCCACGGCCAGCAGCTTCCTGACCTCCTCCGGATTCGATTGGTAATACTGGAGACAGTCTCTGAACTCTCGGCGAACGATCTCCCCTTCTTTCACGTCAAAAGGGCGCGCCAGCAAGCGGGCAGAGATGAAATCCATTTCACGTTCGAGGTTTCCACTGTTGGACCGGATAGCCATTTCGGCCAAGTGGCGGGCGGCCTCAACAAATTGCGGGCCATTCATTGTCACCAGCGCCTGTAGCGGAGTATCCGTCCGCTCCCGACGCACGGTACAATTCTCCCTGCTGGGCGCATTGAAAATCTCCAGAGAAGCTGGTGGAGCGCTCCGCTTCCAAAAGGTGTACAGGCTCCGCCGGTACAACTTGTCTCCATGCTCTTGCTTATAAAAGCGGGTATTGCTGTCCTCCATAGCCACGACTTCCCAAATTCCTTCGGGCTGGTAGGGTTTGACACTCGGCCCTCCAATGGTCCGAACCAGGAGGCCGCTGGCCGCTAGAGCATAGTCACGAATCATTTCCCCATCCATGCGGAAACGCGGCCCACGGGACAGCAGCCGATTGTCGGGATCTTTTTCCAGTTTTTCCTTTGTCGCCAGAGCCGCTTGCCGATAAGTTGCTGAAGTCACCAGCAATCTGAAAAACTTCTTAACATCCCAACCGGATTCACGGAACTCGAGGACCAGCCAGTCCAGCAACTGAGGATGAAATGGCGGTTCTCCCTGTGAACCGAAGTCCTCGGCAGTCTTAACCAATCCAGTTCCAAACACTTCCTGCCAGAAGCGATTGACGGTCACCCGAGCGGTCAGGGGATTGGATGGGTCCACTATCCATTGAGCCAGGCCCAACCGGTTTCGTGGAAACGAGGAGGGCATGGGAGGCAGGGCAGCCGGAACATTCGGACTGACTTCTTCACGGGGCTGGTCGTACTGGCCCCGGTACAACACCTTAGCCATCGGTTGCGAGTCGGTTCGCTCCTCCATCACGTGGGTTACTGCTCCTCGGTGACGAATTTCCCGCTGTTCCCCATCGATCTTCCGCAATGTGGAAACGAGTTGGCGGTAGCGATCGCCTTCATGATTCAGAAAATAAACGCGAAGGGCGCTCTGCTCATCCGAGCTGAGCTGGCTGGCACTCTTTTCGTGAGCCAGAGCCAGCATCGGCCATCGATAGGTGAGCCATACCTCTTCATCGCTGAGAAGGCGGTTAAAGACCCGGAAGTCGGAGATGGCGCCGCCCGGGAAGAACCGATCGCCTTGGTTTCCCAGGTGCAGCAGAGCGTTGGTTTGAAATTCGCCCTGCAGCTCTCCGGTGATCTTACCATTGACTTTCTTCCCGTTAATATACATGGCCAGGCTAGTCAATTCGCCCCTGCCGTCATAAGTAACGGCAAGATGGTTCCAGGATCCAGGTTTCAATTCTTCGGCAAACTCGGCAAGCAGACGGATCCGTTTTTCCTTGTCGGCACCCAGGCGAAAACCAGGGCGACGCTCACCGATGTCCAGCACCCACCCGCGTTCCTCCGCGTCAGTCTGGCTGGCCACCACGAAGCTGTCTTCCCCCTTGGGAAAGAGTATCCAGGTCGCAATTGAAAACGGCTTGCCGGAGGAGAGTTCTGGGACACCAGGCAACTCCGCCTGGCCAGTTGCGCCAAAGTGAAGCGCTCCCAGCCCGGGGAAATTGCTTTCGCCAACTCTCGTCTCCCCATGCAATTCAACCTGTGACGTGCGCTGCCTGGATTGTGCCTGGGGTGGATTGGCCACAAACAAAGCCACCAACTCTGACCCATCGTCGAGTGGGGATTTTAGAGTGCGCCTGGCATCTGATTGCAGCCAGGTTCTAAAGGAAGGGTCAGCCTCTTCCCGCAGTTGTTGCATCTGACTCCCGATGTTCTCCTTTTCCCGGGTTAGCTGCTCCCAGCGGGATCGGTCGTCATCCCTGGGCACGACAATGACTGGGGGCGTATCGTGGACATTTCCGTCCATGGTGTGCTGTGTGGTGTTTCTAAAAAAAGCCGCTAGGGAATAGTAGTCTTTAGTTGAGATGGGATCGAACTTATGGTCATGACAGGTCGCGCAGCCCACGGTCATTCCCAGCCACACTGTCCCCGTGGTATCCACGCGATCCTTGGCATAGATGGCTTCTACCTCCTCGATGATCACTCCGCCCTCATTGGTGGTCACGTTGCACCGTTGAAAACCGGAAGCAATCTGTTGCTCGAGAGTATGGTTGGGAAGAAGATCCCCAGCCAGCTGTTCCAGAGTGAAGCGGTCAAAAGGAAGGTTACGGTTGAATGCGTCAATCACCCAGTCGCGATAGGGCCACATCTCCCGATAGTTGTCGTAGTGTAGGCCATGAGTGTCGGCGTAACGGGCCGCATCCAGCCAGTAGCGGGCCCGGTGCTCCCCCCAGTGCCTGGAGTCCAGCAACCGGTCCACCAGTTTTTCGTAAGCGTCTTTGGAGGTGTCCTTCTCGAATTCCTCTACCATGGTGGGATCGGGAGGAAGCCCAGTCAGATCAAGCGACAGCCTCCGGGCTAGAGTGCGGCGATCCGCCTCGGCGGCAGGACTCAGCCCAGAGGCCTCCAACCTGGACAGAATGAATTGATCGATGGGATTTCGAACCCAATTCTCCTCTTTCACCAAAGGAAGCGGGGAACGGACTGGCGCAACGAAAGCCCAGTGCTCTTTCCACGTTGCTCCCTGCTCAATCCAGCGCTTGAGAAGTTCAATCTGCTCCACTGTCAACTTTTTGTGAGAATACTCGGGAGGCATCCGACGGGCTGGATCCTTTGACGAAATTCTCTGGTAGATCAGGCTCGCCTGGGCATTGCCTGGCACAATCGGGGTTCCATTCGTGCGGACCGAAAAAGTACCTTCTCGTACGTCCAAACGAAAATCTGCCATGCGCGATCCTTCGTCGGGCCCGTGGCAACGGAAACAATTGTCAGCAAGAACAGGACGAACTTGACGTTGGAAGTCGACGCGATCAGATTTCGAGACAGAAGTCTGCCCGAACGCAACCCCAAGCCA
>JBGPHY010000497.1:0-4853 GCA_041484625.1 Terriglobia bacterium
CCATGTTGCGGAGGCGGATCACGCCGGTCGTGGTCTTCTCCGTTCCTCCGATGACCTTGTTGAGCAACTCTTGCCTGGAGGAATGGATCGTGGAGACCAGGTCCGCCCCGTCATCCATGGTAATCTGGGGCTGATGATCCAGAGCTGCGGTTATGTGGGAGTAATAGGTGGCATTGTCTTCTCCCTTGATAGCAAACACCGAAATGCCGCAGTTCTTCACCAGTGAAGCCGCCACATCGTCCTGGGTGCTCAACGGGTTGGAAGCGCAAAGCACTACTTCGGCGCCTCCATCACGCAAGGTGGTCATCAAGTTGGCCGTCTCGGTGGTCACATGCAGGCAGGCAGAAAGCCGCACTCCTTTGAAAGGTTTTTCTGCCAGGAAACGCTTCCGGATCAGATCCAGGACCGGCATCGATCGGCCCGCCCACTCAATACGTTTCCGCCCCTTTTCGGATAAGGCCACATCCTTCACGTCACATTTCACTTTTGTATCACTCAACATTCAGATGCCATCCTTTATCTGGGATATCCTCTACGTGCAAAGCCCCAAACCGTAGCATACCTTGCCCGGCAAGTAAAGGTCCTGACTGGCACGTCCATGGCACTCGTCCTCTGCAGCAGCGGCCGACGGCTGGCTCATTTTCCGCAAAGCTCGAAGATGCCGGCGGCTCCCATCCCTCCGCCGACACACATCGTTACCATGCCGAACTGGACTTGGCGGCGTCTCATCTCGTACATTAAACCTGCCGTCAGTTTGGCTCCCGTGCAGCCCAGCGGATGCCCCAGGGCAATCGCCCCACCGTTTACATTGACTCTCTCCGAGTCCAGACCCGCTTCCCGGATGACACTGAGGGCCTGGACTGCAAAGGCCTCATTCAATTCAATCAGTCCAATATCGTTCAGTCTCAGGCCCGCCAGGCGGAGCGCTTTGGGAATAGCCAACACAGGCCCCATGCCCATCTCTTCCGGCCGCAATCCGGCGAGGGCAAAAGAAACAAACCGTCCCATGGAAGTCCAACCGCGCTCCCGTGCCATGGTCGCAGAGCAAATCACCAAGGCAGCGGCGCCGTCACTCATCTGGGAGGAGTTCCCTGCCGTCACGGTGCCATCAACGTGAAATGCCGGACTTAGTTTTGCCAGTGCTTCCATTGATGTATCTGCCCGGGGGCCTTCGTCGCGGCTGAAATGCACCCAACGAGTCTCCTTCTGCCCCGCCAAGCTGAGTGGCTCCAGTGCGAGATCCAAGCTGACAATCTCATCCTGGAATTTCCCTGACTCAACGGCATTCAAAGCACGCTGATGGCTTCTGAGGGCATAACCGTCCTGCACCTCGCGGGAGACCTTGTACTTACGAGCGAGATGTTCAGCCGTCAAGCCCATGGTCAGGTAAACGTCTGGATCGCTTTCAACCAACTGAGGGTTGGGAGAGAACCGGTATCCGCCAAAAGGAACCAGGCTCATGCTTTCGGTCCCCCCCGCTACGATGACATCGGCTGAACCGCAGCAGATCCGCTCCGCTGCGTAGACGATGGACTGAAGGCCGGAGGCACAGAAACGATTAACCGTGACGCCAGGAACCTGCTCGGGTAGTCCCGCTCGGAGGCTGGCAATGCGGGCCACGTTCATCCCCTGCTCGGCCTCAGGCATGGCACAGCCGAGAATGACATCTTCGACTTCGTCGGCTGACAAACCGGGGACACGCCTGACCGACTCGCGGATGGCTGCAGCTGCCAGCTCATCCGGACGAACATTTCTCAACATGCCTTTCTTGGCTCTCCCCACAGGGGTCCGAACAGCCGAGACCACCACCGCAACTTGCATGGCCTTTTCCATTAGTTCCTCAAAGGTTTCCCATTTTCCAACATGTACTGGATCCGGGCCTGTGTTCTGGCCTCACCGCACAGGCTCAGGAAGTTTTCCCGCTCCAAATCCAGAAAATAGGTTTCGCTTGCGGGCTGGGGCAAATTAGAATCGCCTCCGCACAGGACGTAGGCTAATCTCGATCCCAAGTGGAAATCATAGTCGCTAATGCGATCGGCCTTTCTCATCCAATCCAACGTCAATTTAAGAGGAGCCAGTGCCCGGCTTCCCAGCGCCACTAGGTTTCGTGCTGGAAGAGGCTTTTGGTAGCCTTCCCGCGCCAATTGGATGACTCGCTCCTTGGCGTCGGCAATCAATCGATCCCGGTTCATGCTGATCCTGTCGGTCTCACGCAAAAAACCCAGTTTTCTCGCCTCGGCTGCACTTCCGGAGACCTTCCCCAAAGCGATGGTTTCGAAGGCTTGTTGGAGGAATGGCACTGCATCACCATCGGGAGAAAGGGCGGACTTTACCAAGGAACGGAGCACCATTTCTTTGCTTCCGCCTGCGGCTGGAATCAATCCAACCGCCAATTCCACCAGCCCCATATAAGTCTCGGCCGATGCCTGGAGGTGTGGAGAGTGAAGAGCGATTTCACATCCGCCCCCCAGGGTCAGTCCGAAAGGAGCCACGACTACCGGTCTGGCAGCGTACTTGATGTGCAGGTTGACTTGCTGAAAGCCCCGAATCAACCGCTCGATTCCAGTCCAGTCCTTCTCCAATGCCGCCTTTAATATCAGCTTTAGATTGGCGCCCGCAGAGAAATTCTGGCCCTGGTTTCCAATCACTACGCCCTGATGGTGTTCCTGTATAATCTGTAGGGATTCCTCCATGAAATTCAAGAGATCGCCGTCGAGGGTGTTCATCTTGGAGTGGAACTCAATGCAAGCTACTCCGTCGCCTAGATCTACCAGACCTGCCGTCAAGCTCTCCCGGATCACTTGGCCTGCCTCTCTCAGCCTACCAATCCAAAGCAGACCCGCAGGTTCCGGGACGTCCTCGTACTTCAATGACGGCAGGCTGATAGCCCGCCGTCTTCCCTTTTCGAGCCGATAGAAGGCCTTCTCCGGCGTGGACAAGACCTCCCGAACAAGCGTCGGGACAGTTCCCCCCTCGGCGGCAATCCTCGCAGTCAGTGTCTCGGCACCCAAGCTGTCCCAAGTCTCGAAAGGCCCAAGTTCCCAGTTGAACCCCCATTTCATGGCGTCATCCACATCCGCCACACAGTCTGAAATCTCAGGAACCCGCCTGGCTGCATAAACCAAAGTGCGGTTGAGTAATTCCCACAAGAATTTCCCCGCTGGTTCAATACTCTGGAGGAGGAAGTTGAGACGATCAATCAATCTCGCGTGTCCCTTGGCAGTCTCCAGAAGCGCCAGTCTTGTTTCCTTGTGTTGCAGGTAGTCCATGGATGCCGGATCCAGCGTCAGGATCTCCTGGGATTTAAGCTTTTTGTAGAATCCTTGCCTTGTCTTGTCGCCGAGCCATTGCCTTTCCAGGAGCGCCTGCACCAGCGCGGGAACCTTAAAAACTTCACGGTCTTCGTCCTGGAGCGCATTCTGGTGGATATTGAGAGTAACGTGGGCGTAAGTATCCAGGCCAATCAGATCCAAGGTTCGAAAGGTTGCGCTCTTGGGTCGCCCGATCAAGGTACCGGTCAATTGGTCCACCTCATCGATTCTGAGATCGTACTTCTGCATCAATTCGATGGCCATCTGAATAGCAAAGGTCCCGATGCGGTTAGCGATAAAATTGGGAGTGTCTTTGACTAGGATGATCCCCTTCCCCAGCCGCCTGTCACAGAGGGTCGTCACCGCCTCCACGACTCTGGGCAAAGTCTCCTCAGTTGGCACGAGTTCCAGCAGCTTCATATAGCGCGGCGGATTGAAGAAGTGTGTTCCCAGCCAATGAAGACGCATGTCTTCGCTGAGCCCCTTGGCCAGCAGGTTCACCGAGATCCCCGACGTGTTGGTACTGACGACTGTTCCCTGGCTCCGGAACCGGTCAATCCGCTTAAGCACCTCTTTCTTGACTTCGATGTTTTCGGTCACTGCCTCAATAATCCAGTCGGCCTCAGGTAGCCATGAAGCGTGGTCTTCCAGATTTCCGGGGCGGATCCGTTCGGCAAATTCCGGAAGGAAGAGAGCCGGGGGCTTGATGGTACTGATTCTCTCCAAACCGGTCTTCACAATGCGATTACGCACTACCGGACTGTTCAAGTCCAGGCGCTGTTCGGCCTCTTGACGGTTGAGTTCCTGCGGCACACGGTCGAGCAGCGACACTGGATAGCCGGCATTCGCAAACTGGGCAGCAATGGCTGCGCCCATCACTCCGGATCCAACGACGGCAATGCTCTGGATGGGATCTTTCATTTAAGCTGGCTGGTAAGCAGTAGCGTAGAGATTCTCTATCAGTTCCCGATATTTCAACTCCACCACTCGGCGGCGCACCTTGAGACTGGGTGTAAGATCTCCAGTCTCTATGGAAAAGTCCCTCTCTAGAAGTGCGATCCTCTTGACCTGCTCGAAATGGGCGAAATCATTCAAATGAGACTGGATTTGGTCCATCATGAACCGGTAGATGTCCTGGTTCTGAAGAAGTTCCGAATAACTCCCGAAGGATATTCCCCGCCCTCGGGCAAATTCCATGGTCTTCTCCGGATTCGGAACGACCAGGGCCGTAACATAGGGTCGTCGGTCACCGATGGCGACCACGTTCAAGAAATAGGGGCACTTCTTCAAGGCCCCTTCAATCTTTTGCGGCGCCACATTCTTTCCGCTGGCGGTGACGATAACGTCCTTCTTGCGGTCAATAATATACAGAAAACCCGCTTCATCCAGGTGTCCTACATCTTCAGTGTGGAACCAACCGTCTTCCATGGCTTCTGCGGTCTCACGTTCCATTCTGTAATACCCCAACATGATGGAGGGACCCTTCACCAGGATCTCACCATCAGCGGCGATCTGTACCTTGACCGAATCGAGCGGCTTGCC
>JBGPHY010000498.1:0-4843 GCA_041484625.1 Terriglobia bacterium
GAAGAATCCAGTCCACCTGGGTGATTCCAAGACCAGAGAGATAGTCGAGAATCTTTCCCGAGCCAAAATCAATGATCAACCCATGATTGCCGGCTCGAACCAGGTAGACATTACAGGTATCTTCCAGGAGGTATAGGTTCTCCGACAGCTTCTTCAATTCCATTCCCGGTGCAAACGAACTGCGTCGCGGCCTTTTCTCAACAGCAAGCGCAACATGGCCTGCCTGGGGTACCCCAGGAACAGCTGCGGCCGCTCCCATGGTCTTTAAGAACGATCGACGGGATGTCCTTGTCATGGTCTCCTCCTATCCATCAAGTAGATTCTGCCCGAAAACGTGTTCGATGCCTGTGCCATTTTGCTCGAGGGGAGCGGGACCGCCCTCGGCGAACGCGTCACACGTGTGAAATGCCCAGCCAATTCTGCAATACCTCAATCGTTTTCTCTTCCGGTTGAACGAAGAAACGCAAGTGATCCGGGCTGCCGGCTTCGGAATACCAATGGCAGGCTGACTGATAGCGCGCTCGAACCGCCAACTCCGGAAGGACTTTCCGCTCACTGTCAATTGAATTCACGAGCCAACAGGGTCGTGGCACCAATGCGGCCAGGAGGTCCGGGAGGTCGAACTCCCGGAGGACGCCGTAAACGAACCAGGATAAGGGGGTGGTGTAATTCTCTTTTTCCACCACGGACCCATAGTCGGTCAGCATGTGCTCCAGGAGAATGGATTGAGGGCGTCCGTCTAAGATTGATCCCAACAAGGTAACCAGGCCTGCCCCTCCCACTCCGTATACCTTGAGCTGCTCCCGGTCCACATCAGGGCGGTTCTCCAAGTAGTCCAGACAGCGCAGGAAATCCCACACTCTCTGACCCAACACCGGCTTGCCCAACATGAAACCAGCCCAAGCGTAACTGTCTTCAAGAGGCTCCCAGTCCGGAGAATCGATACTATCTGATGGCCGCGCGGGCGCTGTCTCACCCAGCCCTCGCAGGTCAAGACAGCACACCGCGAACCCCTTCCTCCCTAGCTCCATCATGACACCGGTCCCCGTAACTGCCTGGTTTTTGCCTGTGTCGGTGAGGACAAGGACTGTCGGAAACGCCGACTTGCCCTCCTGAGGCCTGACGAACCATCCTGGAATGCGAATTTCCGGCTCAGAAGAAATGTGAAACTCTTCGATGATGAACCCGGAATCATGAGCCGAACCGAGAACTTGTGGATTGAGGGAATGACGCACTTCAGGAAGAGCCAGTACCTTCTTCAAGGTCTCGCGCACTTTGCGGCGAACCGCTTCGAGATCGGCTGACGCGTCTCGGAAAAAACTCCTGGATGCTGCAGTCTTTGCCCTTTCCCGGATGAGATCAGCAACCGACCGGCCTCCCAGTGATACCAGGGCCTGACCCGTAGCAGCACAGTTTAGCGCTTCTGAAGGAGTTTCTTCATAGGGAGCTTCATCGTTTCCTCGGTCATGCTGAGCGAGCCAGCGATTAAACCAGCTGATGGCGGCCTTCCGGCAGGAAAAGTCCAGGCTGTGGGGCATGACGCTCTGGAAGATCTCGACCCTATCAGGAGTTCCACTGGCCGTATAGGCTCTCTTGAGTTCTCCAATCATCTCCAGGGGAGCCTCTTCCGGGTTAGGCGGCTGATCGCTAGAGTAATCCTGGGCCGTAAAGCACATGAGGAGAGGCTTGGGTGCGAATGCCAAAAGGAGATCCCCCCGATCAATACCCAGGGGCAAACTCCTGATCATATTTTGCTCGGCATCGGCCACAGCGCCGGGGGGATTGAATCGGGCGCCTGTGAAGTTAGTGAAATTCCCCTCAACCGGGACAGCCACTTGGATGCGCGGTTCCAGCGCCGCCAGGTACATGGTCATTGTACCGCCGCCCGACTGCCCCATACAGCCAATCCTCTGAGGGTCGACTTCCGACCGGCTGAGGAGGTAGTCCAGTGCCCGTACCCCATCCCATACGCGCAATTGCGTGAACGTTGCCCCCAGCAGAAGCAACTGTTTGCCGGGAAAGAGATGTTCGTAAATGGGGTCGCCCAGGCGGGAACGTTGGGCATGCTCGTCCAGGTATTGGACTCGCTCACCTTGTCCAAAGGGATCAAATGCGAGGACTACGTATCCCTTTCTCGCCAGAGTCTGGCACATATGCTGATAGGTTCTGTACAGTTTCCCTTCAGACGCATGGCCCATAGAAAAGAGGACCCCTGGGTAAGGAGGACTGCCAACTCTCGGGATGTACAAGTGGGAGGTGACAAATACTTGCGCTTGGCTTTCAAAGATGGTTTTCTCTATCCGATACTCCGTTCGATCAATCTCGCCCACCATGCGCGGATTGAGTGGGGTCTTTTCTAACTGACCGCCGATCAATTCCCAAACCCTGTCGCGCACCCATTGGCCGCGCTCAAGCACTTTCTCCCTGCTCACGAGTTGCCTTAATGCGGACTGTCTGTAACTGCGAGCCTCATTCCATTTACGAGTCAGATAGGCGGGCCAGTCATTCCAGTAATCGCGTTTCACCAGGTTGCTCGGTGATCGAACGATTGTTCCGGCGGATGCCATGGAGCATGATCCCCGCCCGAGCAATGAGAGAGGAACTCCGGCCAGTGACGATTGCAGGAATATTCGGCGAGAGAGCATATAGGAGGATCTCCAGGGACCAAAAAACTCCGCTATTTCAAACGCTCGGTGTAATCACGGTACGCCGGCCAGCCCTCTATTGAGCTGGCCATCTTGACGGATTGGACAGCTGCCTCAGAGACAATTTCAGCCGCCAGGGCCCCCACAGCCGAAAGAGGAACGTCGCCTTTCAGCTTGTTGGTCGAGATGGCGAATGTGCTGTCCCCGTCACCTGTCGTGTGGTAGGGATTGATGACACGTGCAGCACCAGTGCTAGCCATCATGGCGATCTTAGTGAGTTGGGTCTTGTTAAAATCCACGTTGGTCGCCACCAGCGCTAGGGTTGTGCTGCGAAAAGCCGGATCATGAATGGGCAGAGAAGCCCCGTTGCTTCTTCTTGAAAGATTCTTCCCAAGAGTCTCGACGATGTTGACAAATCCTCGGCCATCTTGGCGTCGGGCACCCGCCAGAATCTTCCCTGTGTGCCAGTCCCGGATATCACCCACGGAGTTGGCGACCACCAGCGCCCCAATGATGACATCCCCGAACCGCCGACTGGCACAGCCGACACCTGCCTTCATCCCGCCAATCCCCTGAGATATCAACATCTTCCCGACCGTCGCTCCAGCACCTACCCCTACGTTCCCCTGTTTTACAGGGGAAGAGGCAGCCGCTTGGCAGGCTTTATAACCCTCCTCCGGCCCAGGTCGGAATCTGGCGTCACCTAGCGCGAGATCATCAATCACAGCCCCTACAACGATCGGAATCCGGACGTTGGGAATCCCCCAGTCAAATCCTTGTTTGTTTTCCTCAAGATAGCGTTCCATACCATGAACGGCTGCGAGTCCAAATGGACCTGCCCCGGCCAGTAGAATCCCATGCACGGTCTCGATCGGGCTCACCGGCTGAAGCATTACTCCCAGGTGATCACCCGGAGCGGACCCGTCATAATCCACACCGACAGTGGCTTCACCCTCGAACAGAATGGCTGTGCAACCTGTGGGGCGGCGATTATCGGTGAAGTGTCCGACTCTGATACCACCTACGTCAGTCAAGGATCCTCCGGTGGCCACCTGTGCCTCGGCCGTGGCAATTTGAGAGCCCACCCTGCCGAGCCCTGCCGATCCCGCTAGGGCAAAACCAAACTCACGACGATTGACGTCGGACATGGATCACCTCCAATAGTTTCCAGCGTAAGTTTGGAGAACTGAACAGCCGAATCTCGTCACGTCCTCGAAGTGAAGAATGCGGCCGACGAAGCCCAAAGCCGCGTTCCCTACTGAAGGGGCCAGCACAGAGGGGGCTTCATTATTAAACGTCAGAGGGCCGGTTTTCGTCGAGGGCAATCCCGCTCCGGCGATATTCGGGACAACATCTTCAACGCCGCTATCCATAAAGAATCGAGATTGGGCTGGACCTTGGAGGAGGAGCTATCCTTCGCTCGAACCGGGCGGCTTGTCCAGTTCCACCCTGACCCTCTTGAGAAAGACATTGGGTGTGAATGGCTTGGCGATAAACGCAATTTCCTTTTTCAAAACCCCGTGTTTCACGATGGCGTTTTCAGTATAGCCGGACATGTAAAGTACTTTTATTCCAGGTCGACGGGCTTGTAAGGACTCCGCTAATTGTCTTCCGCTCATCTGAGGCATCACGACATCGGTGATGATCAGGTCAATCGGGCTGCTCAAATTGTTCGCAATGGACAAGGCCTCACTGCCGCTCCCTGCAACCAGGACGTTGTAACCCTGGATACGTAATACCTGAGCAGTCATTTGGCGAACCAGAGGTTCGTCCTCCACGACAAGAATTGTCTCATGACCTGACAGGCCTGGGGCTACCAACTCGGGAACTTCCGGCCAGGTTGCCCTTTCGCCTGCGAAAGGCAAATAGATTTTGACGGTGGTCCCTTTTCCGGGCTCGCTGTACACCCAGATGTGGCCTCCGGCTTGTTTGACGATGCCATAGCAGGTGGCCAATCCCAGTCCAGTTCCCTTACCCCTCTCCTTGGTGGTGAAGAACGGTTCAAACAAGTGGGCTCTTGTCTCTTCTTCCATCCCGACTCCAGTATCGCTCAAAGCCAGCATCACATAGGGCCCCGGTGTTACCTCGACATGTTGCATCGCATAATCATTGTCCAGAAAGACATTGCTGGTCTCGATGCTGAGCCTGCCACCCGTGGGCATGGCGTCGCGCGAATTCACTACCAGATTGATCAGAAC
>JBGPHY010000499.1:0-4831 GCA_041484625.1 Terriglobia bacterium
CTGGAAGTGCTACCATCGCCAAAGCTCCACGCGTAAGTCAACGCAGTGAAATCAAAGGAATAAGAGCCGTTGCTCGAGAAAACGATAGGCGAGCCTTCCGTGTCTGTGTAACCTTCGCCTGCGTTTGCAACCGGGGGTTGATCAGGGTAAACAACAGGAGGCTGCTCCTGGACGACAATCGTTATGCTATCGGTTGCTTAGTTCCCATCTGAATCTGTGGCAGTCAGTTTGATGGTCTGATTGCCGACGGCGCTTTCGCCAAGATAACCAAAATTCAACTCGTTGCCGGTTCCGAGAGTACCGCCGAGGCTGCTGGAACTCCAAGTCAGACTGGAGTCGCTCAATATTCCAGTGTCCGCGTCAAAACCTATTCCCTCCAGGTTCAGGAACTCGCCGACATGAAAGATGGCTCCGTTAGCGGGATACGAGATTTTGGCTTTAGGCAACTTCTTGGGGACGCTGAACGGCTTTGAGGTTGCCTGGCCGGTGTTCACACCATCGGAAGCGTAAACCCGGATCAGGGCGGTGCCGCTCGCTCCAGGCAACTGGTCAAAGTTTATGGGCAGGACCAGCCCTTGATACGACATGGTCAATGAGCTCCAAGTGGTTCCGTTATCGGCGGAATATTGCACCCGGAAGACGTGGCTGGAGCTGTCGGGGTCGGTCACGCTCCAACTGATGTTCTGAACGCCTTGGAGCACTTCTCCCCCTGCTGGAAACGCAATCTTCACCGTAGGTGCAACCCCACCGAGTTGGAGCGTTCCCGCTTGCTTCCCGGTGTCATCCATGACCGCAATGCTGGCAGCTCCAGTCTGGTGCGGCACGAGTTCGGTGAAATAAGGAGGACCTTTGACATCGCCCGAAGCGCTTTCTGTTGTTGAAACCCGAGGTGTGAACCACCTTGTGGACAGCACGCCTCCACCGCTATTCCGGACTTCGATGCGGTAGGAACCACTGCCTTGGTCCGTTGGTCCGGAAGTCTCGAGTGTAAAGACAGGATCGAAGACAAGGCCGGATTCCGTCACCGTTCCAGATACCTCATCGAAGGTACCCGAACTCAAAGGAATCACTATCGTGGGGCCTAGGAGGCCCTTGTACATTCCCCTGTAGCTCCACGGCGTGACCCAGCGCGGCGAGCAGTAACTCATCATCTCGAAGCTCTGATTGGGCTCACCGCCGGCGGTGCCACGTACGCGGTTACGCGCAAAATCGAGCCCCACTTCCATCTTGGGATTTGCAGGGTCACCCGAGTAGAGATAGTTGCCAAGATTCAACTTGTCCGGGTTCACAGGATCCACGTACGGCCAAAAGAAGTAGTTCTTATTCGCAGGGGCGGCCGGGTTGTCAACATCGTCCGCAAGGGCGTAGCATCCTGGCGGAGCTTTCGTGTGCAGTATGCTCGAGCCGGTGTGCTCCAAACCGAACACATGACCGGTTTCATGCGCCATTACTTCGACATTCGTTTCAACGTTGGCTGGTGCGAACCGAATCACGCTTGACCGACTCGCAGCTGAATTGCCATCAAGGTATGCCTGGCCGCCCGGACTTTGCCCACCAATGGGATCGCTCGGGGCGTCGGGATGCACGACCCCATAGATGATATGGCGCTCTCCCGGAACACTACGGAAATCAGCCCTCTCGTTCACTTTTTGCTCGAGCTGGTCTGACATCCTATCCCACCAATGATCAGCCGTTTCCCCAGCGTGTGGCTCTATGACGAGCTGCGCACCACTGGACCCAAACGTCACATGCGCTGTTGGCGCGACTTGCTTTAACATCGCGGACATCCTGCCAATCTCGGTCGCATCTCCACAGCTCCCTGGAACGTCCGTTGGGTCATAGCAAACGGAAACCGGATGGAGGACGATCGCATCGGCCTTGTCCACACTAATTGGGGGAAACAAGCAACCCCAAACAGCGTCAGCTCTGAATTCGGAATCCAGGTAGATCGTCCCTGGTGGCGCATCGACTCCTTGATTGGGCCACTGTTTGCAAGTCAGGTTTCTTCCCACAAGGTACCCAGAGCCGTCCGAGGTGGTGTCGTTGCTTTGAGGTTGGCTGCCCTTACCCTGGCAGTACGGTGCGAAAAGATCGGTGCAGTAGCTGGAGAATTTTGTGGACTGGTTTGTGAGGTCCTCGAGACCAACCCAAAGTTGAAACGTATCCGCCTTAAGAAGAGACTTGTCAGCATAAAAATCTGCGGAGCGGCAGGAAGAGAGACTGCTTTCGAGATGCAATCGCTGCTTTCTAGGCGTGCATCCGGGGACCAGGTTGACCAGCCGATCATCCGTAAGTACGAGGTCATCCGATTCCCTTCTTAACCACATTCTTACCTTGGCCACGGTCGGGATCTGCACTTCCTTCAAATAGACCCGCAAGAGCACGGGCTTGTTCTCAATGAGAGGAACGGGCAAGTCGCCGGTTTTGAGCGGGTCAGGCGGCTTTTGGGTGAGCCACCCGTAAAGATCGCCTGGACTCTTATTTTCTTGAATCGCTTGGGTAACTTCGAGACTGTCAATCTGCGCTTCGGTCACAATAATCTCGAGCTTGTTGGAAGAGCTCAAGGCTGGACAACTGCAATTCCACGCCCAGTAACCGGTGACGGTGTCCAGGGTGCAAGTTTGCTGGGGTGGGCAAACCCAGTCCTCGCAGGTGGAATAACCGCTATTTTGGGCAAGCAAAAGTCTAAGCTCGTAGACGCCAGGCAGCGTGGGTTGTCCTTCAAGCACCGACGTAGTCCAGAACGCCAGGTTTAGACTCCCTACTTCTTTCCGTGTAATCGTTTCTGTAGTCAGTAATGTGCCGGGTACGTGGCCGGAAAGCCTAGTTACCAAACCCACGCCCCCATTCCCTCCACAGCCAAAAGTCTGATCCTGGCCTTGCCATCTCGGGAGCATTTCCAACTTGAATGGCGTTCCCACTGATACCCGCACACTGATATCCCTTTCGGCGGAAGCGTCGATCAAAATCCGAGCTTCGTCCTGCGCTCTTAACTCAATGGCGTGAAAAGAATTAAGGAATGCCGCCACGATCAGCACAGCTGGAAATCTGCTGGTTCGAATCCTGACCATCTTTCACCTCCGCCTTCTCGCCTGAAGCAGTTCCTAAGCGCCCCCGTATGCAGTGAACAGCAGCCCGTTGCCCGGTCAGTCAAGACGTGCAGAAGAGTCCAAATCTCGCGCGAAAGCGTAGCCGGCCCCCAACGAGACCCTGTTCAGAAAGGCCTGCGCCATTACGGAAAGACTCTCGGAGAGAGACCGGATGACACACCAAGAATTACCAGCAACCCAAATTCAACCTTTTTCCGCTGCAATGCGAATCTCATCGAGCACTGACCAAGAGGACGCTCCGTCGCGCTTTGCTGCGTCCTAGCGTGATACCGCCTTCGGGCAGGGGACATTCAGCGCCAAAGCCGCCAGGGAGCGAACTTCAGCGAAGCTGCACCAGGACGGCGGGGGATTCAATGGACTGGGGATGGATTGTGTATGGATTGTTTATGACTGTGGAAAAATCCCCCGTATGCAAGCAAGGCCTACCGGTGAGTCAGATTAGCCTGGATCTTCTGGGCGATATCGCGGGCGATCTCCCGTTGCCTCGAAAAGTCTTCGCTAATCTCGGTTTCGTATGTCTCTGCCCAGAGATGTTTTCGCGTGGCCACTTCATAGAGATTGGCGGTGATGCGCAGGCGGCCCCCCGATTCGGCGATTGAGCCCTCAAATACATCGTCCGCCTGCAAATCTTTTGCAACGACTTCCAGGGGCAGATGCCTTCCGCTGAACCGCATCACTGAGCCGCGCGACAGTACCCGCAGCCCGCGGCTCTGCCCCAGCTCCGTGATTAATTGCTCCGTCATGCTCTCCGCCAGAAAATCTTGCGCTGGATCATTCGACAGACTATCAAAGGGAAGGATGGCTAACGTAGGAATCCGCGCCGCCGGTAGGGCGTGGAAGAGCAGCGTGCGCAGCCTTCCCAGATTAAGCCCGATCGCCAGCAACAACATCACGATCACACTCACGGCGGCGATCAGGCCTGGACGCCGCCACCGCCGCTCGGCTCCCGTCATTTTTTCAGGGGCCTGGCAATCATCCGAAACCAGACCGGGCCCCATTCCGTTTGCGTCGTGGCCAGCTTCTGCATTTTCTCTTTGAGATTCAAGCACGCCATTTGAAAAGGTGACTGGCGCCATGAATCGGTACCCGTGCCGCGGCAAAGTCTCGATGAATTTCGGGATGTCCGCAGCATCTCCCAGTGTATGCCGCAGCCGCATCATCGCTGTATTCAGGCCCTGGTCGAAGTCCACAAACGTTTGCGAGTGCCAGAGACGCTGGCGCAGTTCCTCGCGCGTTACCACCTCGCCGGGCTTCTCCAGTAGCATCACCAGAATTTGAAGGGAATGGTCCTGGACTCGGACCCTTGTGCCGTCTTTGAAGAGTTCGCTGGAATGAAAGTCTAGATGGAAGGGTCCAAAGTGGGCGATCTGGTGAGAAGTTGGAACATGTGTGCTGAAGGCCACCGGGACTCCGCTTGTTTCAACCGTTGCCTTGGATATTAGAAGAATTTTGAAGGATCCGTCAACGGAAGAAGAGGCGGGTACCGGATGGACAGCGCGCGAATTTATTTGTGAATCCCAAGTTATCTGACCTGCCGGCGGGCTAACTCCTGTGTAGTTTGAATGTATAGGTCGAAGGAGGAGCGCTTGGTGTACAAAAGCTGAACTCAGCGGACGCTGATTCAGAGACACCAAGGAGGCTCCCCCATGCAGACTATGTATTACATCGGGCTGGATGTGCACAAGAGGACGATCAGCTACTGCGTGAAGGATGGCAGTGGC
>JBGPHY010000500.1:0-4825 GCA_041484625.1 Terriglobia bacterium
ACTAATTTTTTCACAGCTCCCCTTCAAAGGGGGAATAAGTTGGCGCCAGCTTTATACAGATTAAGAAGAATCAATGATCGGCAAAACACTCTCTCACTATCGGATTGTTAACAAGCTCGGTGAGGAGGGGATGGGGGTCGCTTACAGCACCGAAGACACCATGCTGCATCTCTTCGTGGCACTGAAAATCCTTCCCGCCGAAAAGGTGGCCGATCCCGACTGCAATCGCCACTTCGTGCTGGACGCCCAGGCCGCCTCCTCCCTGAACCATCCCCATATCGTAACTATTGCAGAATTCCATCCCTCTTTTGGTGCTTGAACTGAGCACACTGTTTCACGAATTCGTTGACGTATTTCGACGACCGGTGGAACGGACCCCGCAGGGGATTACTGAGCAGGAATCGAATTACGTCACCGCATTTATGAACAGCAATACTGAGACAAGAAACTAAGGACTGTTCTTACCGTACCTTTTTAACGGTGAGGTTCTGCCCTCCCTGGTGCACTATCATGGCATTGACTTTTCCTTCGGAATCCTTAAGAAACTTGATTTCCAGACCCGCCTCATTGAAATAGAACTCGGTTTCCGATTGGGCGGAAAGTTGAATCTTTGTCTGGCCGGTAGCCTGGGTTATGAGATGGTTTCCTTCCCGGGTTACCGCAATCACGAGGCCGGGAGAGACTTCGTACTCCCCCACGTATGCATCCAGGAGGGTGGGATCGAGCGCTACCTCCACCCGCGTGCGGAGAGGTTCTCCTTCGAAAGCGTAAAGGCAGTTGTCGTCACTCCCGAAGTAAAGGACTCCGTCAACCAGGACCGGCGAGGAATTGATGGCCGACTCTGCCACAGTGAGCGACTGCAGCTTTCCCCGATCGACATCCAGGACATACATCCTCACGTTGAAGGCTCCAAAATAGATGGCGTCACCAGCCACAGCCGGAGATGAAAACACATTCCCGTCGGCCTTGAAGCGCCACATCTCTGCACCAGTGCGGGCGTCCACAGCCTGCACAAACTGGCCATCGGAGCTTCCGGCAAACACCATCCCCCTATAGACAGCGGGGGAGGTGACCACCCAGGAACCCTGATGATCGGCCTTCCACTTCTCCTGCCCGCTTTGAACATCCACTGCGTGAAGGTAGGCATCACGCGCTCCGAAGTACACTGTTCCATCGGCCACTGCCGGGGACGACTGAATGGGGGCTCCAGCCTGAAACCTCCATTTCAGTTGTCCGGTCCGGGCGTCGACCGCATAGAGATGGTGATCAAAACTGCCAACGTAGACCACGCCGGCATCCACTGCCGGCGATGTGCGGATGCGTCCTTCCGTCTGGAGTTTCCACAGCAATTTGCCCGTTTTCCGGTTCAACGCGTAGAGTGCCCCATCTCCACCGCCGAAATAGAGCATTTCGTCAACTACAGTCGGAGAAGACAGGTAATAGTCCCAGGTCCTGGGATCTCCTTTCATGGCCTCGAAGCCAAGGTCCGGGCCGGTCGGGAATTTCCAGCGCAGTTGTCCTGTCTTCAGATCCAAGGCGTAAAATGAGTTGTCCCCGCCCAGAAAGAAAACCGTCTCTTCAGCCACAGCCGGAGAAGACGAGAGATCTCCGGCTGTCTTGAATTTCCAAATCAACTGCCCGTTTTGAGTATTGAGCGCGTACAGTTGCCCATCCTCGCTGCCAACACAGGCGATACCCTCCACGATGGCGGGGGTAGAGCGGACCTTGCCACCCGTCCGGAACCTCCATTTCAACTTTCCAATCTTTATGGCAGGACCTTCGTAGACACCCGTGTGACTGGGGTTGGCACGGTACATTGCGAACTTCGAGCTGGCACCCATCAACCATGGTGTGCCGGACAACAGCAACCAACCGGCGAAAAGCAGGACGGAGACTAATTGTGGAATTGAGGGCATCGAGACTCCTTGTATGAAAGTTCCCCTAGGGAAAAAGAGAAGGCAGCTTTAGCTGCCAAGGGGTTATCCCGTCCTTGAGACAACCCCCGGTGGCTGAAACCGCCGCCCCCTTTTCTAAGCTAAGCCTTACCCACATTTCATGGAATGAGAGGTCGCCCTACGGAAACAGGTATCGGAGCTTCCTGCCCCGCTAGGGGCAAAATGTCTATAGATAGCATGACAAAAAATAATCCCCAGCCCCAGACGGTAAGAGGTTTTGCACGATTGTGTCTCCCTCTTACATCTCCAAACGGGATCTCATAACCAATTGTCCCACAAAAGACGGCTGCCGTTAAGAAGACCTTGCTGTGTTTTGCCGAAGGCCTTCAATCTCTGGCTTTTTCGAGGGACAATCATTTATGATGGGACGCAAGTTGTCGTACGGGTCTTTCAAGGTCATGCAAATCAGCGTCCAGTGCTATTCAGGATACAAGGCTGACCAGCGTCCGGTTCGATTCGAACTGGGAGCTCGGAGCCTTGAAATTCGTGAACTCCTGGACCAGTGGTACAGTCCTACCGGAAGCTATTTCCGGGTTCTGGCGGACGATGGTAATCTCTATGTCCTCGGACACGACTGGGAATTCGAGCAGGACCGGTGGACTTTGGAGGCCTTCCGAAACCCGTCCGTTCGTCGTTGAAACTTCAGGTTGGACTCAATTAAGCTGGGCCTGGTTGCTAAGCTCTCCATCGGGAGTTCGATGTGGCAGATCAAGCTGAGGAGCGAGATAGCCTGGTGAAGGAACTGGCCCAGTTGCATGAACAGGTCAAGCAGTTGGAATCCGCGTTGGCCCTGCTCTAGGGAAGCCGGACGACCCTGCTCCAGAGCTTGGATGACCTGGCGGATACACGGACGATGCGATCGTCTATCATGGAGTGCTGGACGCCGGTTTGGAGTATATTCAGAAACCTTTTTCCCCCGAACTGCTGGTTCGCAGAGTGCGGGAAGTGCTGGACTCGGTTGAACGGAATATCGTGAATTAGCGGAAACTGTAGTGAGTGACAATCCAATTCTTGACTTCACACTGGAAGACTGGAGGGATTATTCATGATCTGGATACTGCTTGTGGCGATGCTGTCGGTGGTTCCTGCCTTTGGACAGGATTACTCAAAACTAAGAATCATCGCGTTTGGTGCCCATCCGGATGATTGCGATGAAACGGCTGGAGGGCTGGCGGCCAAGTACGCGGCTGCAGGACACCTGGTCAAGTTTGTTTCGGTGACTAACGGCGATGCCGGGCATCAAGAGCAGGGAGGCGGAATGTTGGCGAAGCGCCGGCGGGCCGAAGCCATTGAAGCCGGCCGACGTATTGGAATCACTTATGAAGTTCTCGACAACCACGATGGAGAATTACTTCCCACCCTGGAAGTCCGGCGCCAGATTATTCGATTGATCCGGCAGTGGAATGCGGACTTGGTTTTTGCGCCGCGCCCCAATGATTACCACCCCGACCACCGCTACACAGGGATCCTGGTCCAGGATGCGGCTTACATGGTGACCGTGCCCAACCTGGTGACTGATGCGCCGGCATTAAGGAAAAACCCGGTGTTCCTCTATTATTCGGACGAATTTCAACGTCCACAACCCTTCCGACCGGATGTCGTCATCTCCATCGACGACGTAATTGACAAAAAGATCGATATGCTGGATGCCCACGTTTCCCAGATGTATGAGTGGCTTGCCTGGCATGAGGGGGTGCTCGATCAAGTTCCTAAGGATCCTTCCGCCCGGAAAGCCTGGCTGAAGGCTCAGCGGGGAAGCCAAACGCAATCCGAATGGAAACCGGTTCTTGAGAAATACTATGGGTCGCGAGCGAGTGCCGTTAAGTGCGCCGAGGCCTTTGAAATTGCCGAATATGGCCGGCGGCCGGCCGAGTCGGAAATCCCGAAGTTGTTTCCCTTTTTCCCTGCTCAGTGAGGGAACAAGGATTTGCATGAGAACCATATCTGCCTTCAATCGGCCTGGATTCTCACTTCAGACCTGCTTGACGTGCTGGCTCCGTGGTGGAGTGAACCCTTTCGACGGACGGCTCGTCAGGAGGCTCGTACTCGCGGGATTTTTCACGCGATCTGAACTATTGCTGTTTGACTTTGACGTAGTGCGTCAGTTAAACGCGGAATTCTGAAGGGCTGAGCAGGTGACCGCCGCCAGCCTGCTTAGCCGCTGAGTTGGGAATATGTCTTCCCACACGCCTCGGCCCTCTTCCTGTAACTGACGCACTGGACCTTTGACTTGTTTGACCTTGCCAAACCCGCCAAGAAGCAGTATCGTCACGGTTAATTCAATCAACCAATAATTGCCGAACTAGTCGACCCGAACCTGAGAGGGCAGGAATGGAAAACCGTGGTTTCACGAGGTTGCTGATCCCGCTGACGCTTGTCATGGTGGTGCTCTTTCCCAAGAATTCCGTCGCCCCTTCTCAGGACCTGGAAAATAATCTCCGTCATTCAGCGGAGTCAAAACGAGGTCCTAAAACGCAGAGGGAAATTCCCGGTGCGGCGAAGGTCCGGGTCAACGCCCATGATGCCGCTCATCTCTTGGAGGAGTTCTTGGGAGAACTCCCCGGGAACCCGTCTTCAACATGGCAGGCGGGAGATCGCCGGACCACCTACCGACTGGAATTTCTTATTGCCACGATCCCGGACCCGATTGATTCCCGCTTGCCTTACCTGTTTGATCGTTATCTGGACTCCATTCAGCGAGCGGTCGAAGTGGCCGGGTATCTGCCGGACCGTTTTGACTTGCCGTGGTTTGACGACAAGAGCGCGGACACCCTCACAGGCGAAGGTCCCAATGGGAAGCGCTATGAGCAGGAGCCGGGTATTATCCTCTTCAGGAACAGCAAGGATATGCGGCTGCTATTTGTATTCCT
>JBGPHY010000501.1:0-4811 GCA_041484625.1 Terriglobia bacterium
AAGACGTTCTGCTTCTTCTCCAGCATCCCCGCCCGGTGCCATTCCTCCCCGAACTCGCCCCCTCCCCGAAGGCAAGGGACTGCAAAAATCCCTCCGTTTTCCACCCACACCAAAGCCAGGGCAGAGAATGTGGGTGTCATCACCTGATTGAACCCCCCATACCCGGTGAGCAGAGTTGGATTCGAACCATCCATTGGCGTTCCGGAAGCATAAAGAAGGAACATGGGGATCCGCGATTTGTCCTTCGAATCGTACCAGACTTGCCTGACCACGAACCGGTCATAGTCTATCGGCGTTTTTGGCCGCTTCCAGAGAAACGGCGTTTCCTTCTCGAAGTTATAGAAAAAGACCAATGGAGGGACAGCAAAGGAGGTGAAGGAAAAGAAGGCTCCCTTGTCATTCCATCGGCCACTGATCTCCTTCACGTCTCCGGCTGCGGGCAAACTGATATCCTTGAGACGCTTGCCTGTGGCTGAGAACACCTTCACCTCAGAAAGGGCGTTGTTGAGATAATTGACGATGAGCCGGCCGCCTATGGCAGAGAAGCTTCTGATCGTGGTGTTTCCTGCAGGGACAATTTCCTTCCAGTTCTGACGGGAGGGGTTCTTCAGATCGACCACCAGAATTCGCCCGCGGGGGGCGTCCCAGTTGGTGTGGAGATACAACTGATCGCCACCGAATTCACCCAGAAAACGTGCTGGAATTTCGGTGACCAGCGGCACAATCCCGGTTCCTCCGGCCAGGTCTTGAAAGTACAACTCTGTCCTGCTGGCGGCTGATCCATGAAGCACGGTAATCAGCAAGTAACGGCCGTCCTCCGACAGGGTGGGGACCACAATCTTGTCCGCTCCGTAGCCCTTCCCGAAAATCTCCGTGTCATTGGAAGAGTCCGATCCGAGTGCGTGAAAGTAAAGCCGGGGGCCGTCGGAGTTGTGGCGGGAATAGTAGAAGCCACGGTTGTTGTGAGCCAGAGAGATGCGATGGTATCGACCCGGAGGGAGGCGGTCAGGCAGTGGGGCGCGTTGTTCCACGTTCAGCAGGCGGACCTCGACTTCATCCTGCCCTCCCTGCCTGACGCCATAGGCCAGCAACGATCCATCCGGTGAAATATCAAGCAGGTTGACGCTCAGTCGCGACTCTTTGCTGTCAGTGTTAGGATCGACCAGCACCTCTGCATTGCCTTCCCAACCCCGGAGCATGCAGATTGCCTCCAGATCCTGGTCTGGGAGGCGCCGGGTGAAGAACAACCGCCCATTCCGTTCCCTGGGGACGCCAACAGACTCCACTTTCAATAGTTCTGCCAGACGACGCGCCACAGCCTGGCGGTTGGGAAGTCCCCCCAAGATGGACTCAGCATAATCATCTTGAGCCTTGACCCAGGCGCGCGTCTCGGGGTTGGCAGCATCCTCCAACCAACGGTAAGGATCGCGGATTTCCACGCCATGCAAGGTCTCTTTGACCTCCTCCTTGCGGGTGGGCGGAGGAGTCAGACCCTCCTCGGCTCCCTCGGAAGGAGCGGCCAAAATGCAGAACAACAAGAAAATGCTTGACAGGATCGCCATCAGGGGCAGGACTCGATCAGAAAAAAGCCCCTTGCCATTCTTGAAGGTCATCGAACCAGGCCCTCACAGGATTCTTTTCTCACCGGGAAAGCGTAGAGGGATCGGCCTTCGATGTCAACATGATGCCCGAGCTCTCCGTCCCTCGCTCCTCGGGCTCAGCCTGTCGCACAACTACTCCAGAGGTCTGTCTGCAACCTGCAGGCGGATCTCCTGCCCGTTCGAACGAATCTCGGGAGCATACATGGCAAGGCCCAGGACGGGCAAGGCATGGAATTGCCCGGGGACTTCAGCCCGAAGCTCGTAACGGATTTCCCATATCCCCTGTGGAAGTTTATCGATGAACAGAGCCACTTTGCGGTCCCGCAATTCCTGGTAGACCCATCGGGATCGTCCGGTGAAGTCATTCGACTCGGGTTGGTCGCTGGAGTCAGGCTTCCGGACCTTCGCCCGTTCGACTGCACCCGAGGTCAACTCCCTGGCGTAGAGCATTTCTCCACTGCGCACCTGGACCGCCTCCAATCCGGCCGGTTTGAGGTCCTCGAACACCAGGTACTCGTAGTTGTTCTTGGCTTCCACCGTGATCACAACCTCCACGCGGTCTCCGCTTCTCACCTCGTCTCTGTCCTTCAGGGGCTGGCGCTCGGAGACAAAACCCTTGAGCAGAGTCGGACGGTCGGCCAGCCGGTAGTACTGGCGGTGTACAAACAACTCGTTCCCCACTGCAGTGAGAGGTTCCTCGAGACTGAAGAATTTAGCCTGGGTCGCAAAGTAAAGCGAGCCTGTTCCGGATTTGCGAACAATGCGGATCTCGTTGGCCCCGTTCCTCAAGAGCTGGCGGTCAACAATATGCTGGCTGGGGGCTGTAAGGATCTCTCCGACCTTGATTTTCCGGGTGGCCACTGTCACCCCGTTGGTTTGGATCTCGTATTCCGACTCGGAAGCCAACTCACCACTTCGGCGCAGGTAATCGTTCATTGCCAGCACGACAATTGCCGTATCTCGCGTATTGCTCCACTGAGATCCCCGGCGATTCTTGATCAGCCAGTTCATCACCGGCTCAACCAGCTTGTTTTGCGGATCGACAGCCATTAAGGCGCGCAGGGCAAAGGCGGTCGATTCAACCCCACCCTCTGACCAGTGCCAGAAAATCCCGTCTTCACCCCAGTGCGCCGTTCCCATAGTCTCCGACTGAGTTGGCTGTTCTCCTCGAAGAACAACGGAGGCATCCGGTTTTGCATCGAGCTTCACTCCATTCTCCAGATTTCCGATTAAGATCTTGGCTGGCCCATTTTGACCCAGGTAATGGGCGGAAAGCGCCAGCAAGGAACGAGTGTAAGCGTTCAGCCGATCGCGGTTCGCCCAGAGATTATTGTAGGCCCGATTTTGATTCGAACTGACAGCACCGAACCTTGCAGAAGCGCGGTGAGAAGCCAGGGCATGTAGCATCCAGGCTTGAATGTCGGGCTGGTTTTCTTCCTCGACCAATTCCTTGTCTAGGTAGTCCATTGCCCGCTCCGGGACGCCCGCTTTCAAAGAGAGCCCTGCATCTCGCGCCAGGCTGAAGCCCCAGACGACATAAGCACTCATGAAATGATCGCTCTCTCCCTCTTTCCACCAGCCCCACCCCCCGTCGCTGTGCTGGAAGTTATAGAGTCGTTCCAGGCCTTGCTGAATCATCTGGTCCAGTTACTTCAGGTCTTTCTTTCCTTGGAGGTGGGTCTGGTGGGCCGTCTCCTGAACGATTCCTCCAAACACTCGTCCCATGGCTGAATCCGGGGACAGACCAAGATCTTTCAGGGTCTTGGCGGTAATGGCTGCAGGCAGGAAACGGCTCATGGTTTGTTCCGTGCAGCCATAGGGATAGTCAATTAGGTATGGAAGCGCATCCAGCATAGTGACTGCCAGGCTGGGGGTGACCTGGACAGTCAGTGAGGTGGAATCCAGTCTGCGCTCGGCAGGGAGATCCAGTTTGATCAGCGCCTCGGTGCCGCGTAATTTCCCGGATCTGGAGAGGAATTTCTCGATGCCATGCTCATAAACGGGGTACTCTTTTTCCATGGCGTCGCCATACTGCCCGCCGCGGGCCAGGACCTTCAGCTTGCCCGCTCCCGGTTTCCGGACGGAAATGGTCCAATCAACTCGTGCCTCTCCATTGCCTTTCACCCGAACAGGAGCTGTCTTCCCAGTTCCCTGGAGATCGAGGCCGGTCACTTCGAGTAACGGCGTAACCATCAAGGAATCACCGGTGTTGTTGTTAATGACGGCCGAGACAGTAACGGTGTCCCCCACCAGGAAAAAGCGGGGGGCCTGCAGCCGGACGATCAAAGGCTGACGCGTCCGAGTGTCTGCGAATGCAATGCCGAACTGGTCGGAGACCGTTACCGCCCGGGCCGTGGCCTTCCAACTGGTAAGAGAATCCGGATATTTGAACCGGACCGTGGCTTTCCCATCTTTGCCTGTCATGACATCGGGTTGCCAAAAAACCGTGGCGCGGAAGTCCGTGCGAACTTGAACCGCGGGCTCCTGGCCTTCAACTGTTTTGAAAGCCTGGGCATTATCCATGGCCATTTCTGAAGCCACCTGGAGATCCGCGCGCATGAACCGCGCCGCCTTGGCAGCAGATGCAGGAGGAGGGACCGGGCTAGCCAAACCGGCCACTACTCCGCCGGGAACCCCACCTGCGACGCCATTGGCGACCCGGAACACACTCCCGCCGATTCCCCCGCCCTGCCCTGGTCCAACACTCCGGCTTTCATCCTTTTCCAAGTCGCGCACAACCCGTTCGTCCACCAATTGGCTTTGGCTGTCCTCCACAAGCTTGAGGTAAGGCTTCAGATTCAAAGTGCTGGTAGTAGCCACTTGCTGGGATCGTTTCCGGCCAAAGTAAAAGGGGCGGGGATCTCCCGCGTAGTCCGGCTGAATGTAGAAGATTGACTCGTCCGCCAAAGCTATCGCCACTTCGGCAGAGACCGGTTTCCCATCGGCATCCGTGGTGGTGATGCTGACCGTACCTTCCTCTTGCGGCTGGTATTCAGTTCGATCGGTCTTGATCTCCGTTTTCAGATAATGCTGAATGGGGGGAACGACCACCTGCTTGGTGTCTTGAAAGATCTGGCGGTCGCTTACCATCACGGCGTTGAGGAACACGTTGGGAACATACCTATCCGGGATGGGGAGTTCCAGTAACTTGACAGTGCCGGTGAGATGTACGAGCCTATAGTCGTAAAGGCCTTCCCCTTCGATGCTGAA
>JBGPHY010000502.1:0-4810 GCA_041484625.1 Terriglobia bacterium
AGAATGCGGTGTTGGGCTACGATCATCGGAACAAAAGCCAGGAAGATGAGCGGCCACAAGGGGAAGGGTGGCGTGGCCAGTGCGGCGAGGATCGCAGATAAGATCGAGAGTGCTACGCCTGCGGCGAGGGACCGGGCCTTGGATGTTTTTTGCATTCCCATTCTAGCACTGGAAGCTGCTTAGTGATTGAGAGGCCCCATAGTCATATTGGCAATAGGTTGCGATGATCCGAGGTCCAGGTACTGACTATCCAGATTCTCTTCCAATGGAACGGAGATAACTGCAACGCTCCATTTCGCATAAGGCTTCTGCCAGAAGAGTCCCGGGAGAGACACCCTCTCACTCAATTTCATAAGCTCCGGCATCCGGCGCCTTGCCCTTGAAATATCGGGGTTCGCAAGCGGGCAACGGTTGACCATGAAAGTAAGATGAAAGATCAAGGCCCGCGTCGATCGCCGGGCTGCCGGGCAGGGGTTTCGACGGAAAGCCCGGCGCCATCTTGATCTCATCGACATACCGGGAATGGCTGTCTTGAGTGGGGTCATTCGGATAGGGTCTGCCGCCACCTACCACCACGTTATAGTCTGTGGTGAAATTCACGGGAATTGCCGGGTCCCTTGTCTCAAAGAAACCCCGCTTCGCCATGATCAAGTTGTTCAGGTAGTGCCAGCGTGGAGCGCCGATGTTGTGATGCTTCCGCCACCCGTGGTAAGCCAATCCTACCTGCCCGCCCACCACGGTGTTGTGGTACACATAACCTTCCGCAGGAGAGTCATCCATGCTGTACCAGATGTCGTAAGGTGACCCGTCGACCAGCACGTTCCGGTAAATAAAGACCGGACCCATTCGCGGCAGTTTGTAGCGCAAACTGCCGTGGGATCGGCGAAGGAGGTTATGGTGGATCTTCACATTGACCGCCGGGCCGCCGACTTCGATGCCTGAATCGCCCGTCCGCTCGATGACATTTTCCGAGATCTCCGCCCCCTCGTCGTGTCCCGGGTCCGCCACCGGCGCGTCCAAGGATTCAATCTCACCCTCGCCCAAATTGATCCCGTCAAACACATCATGAATCAGATTTCCGTGCAAGCGGTTGCCGCGACCGCTGAGAGTGAGAGAGATACCGACCCGATCCCAAAATCCCGCGTTTTTGTGCACTTGCCATATCTCATACCAGTCCCTGGATACGGTCAATCCGGAGTCCGGCTCCGAGATAGTCACTGGAGTCAAATCCTCGTAGGAACCGCGGAAAATCTCGTTTCCCTCAACGAGGCTTTCAGCCGCCCCCTCTCTTACCATGACCCCGTTCATTTCCCAGGGGCCGATCTTCGAGCCGACCACCGAACAACGCAGGCAGTTACCGGTGATGGCGATCCCATGATAACCGTACGCCAGAGTCAACTGACGGACCGAAGCATCCTCGGTGCTTCGAAGTGTGATGATGGGATCCTTGCTCCAAACTACCGACCAGTTCCGCCGGGAAGGGTCAGCATCGTTTTCTAAGTGCACAAAAACGGAGTTTTGATCCCCTCGGTAAATCCAGACGCCGCGAATATACCGAAACCCGGTGCGTGGAGGCCCCGTGGAGAGCAAGGACTTCCAATTCCAGGGCCCCACACTCGTGGTTTCTTTGCGGTCAGGGTTCACATGCGCCAGGATCTTTCCATCGATGATCAAGGAGGCTGGGGCCCGGCTGACCACAACACGATAAACACCGCTCCCGAAAGAGGCAGCGGGCTCCCATTTGGCTTGGAAGAGTTCGGATGGATCGATGATAGCACCTTCCTCTCCGACCAGCGACACCGGCTTGGTGATGGTGACAATCTCGCGGTACACCCCTTTCTGGAGGTGTATCACGCTGCCGGGAGGGGCCACCTTCAACGCCGCGCCGATCACCGGCTGGTTGGTGAGACTAAGGCTGAGAACGATCTCACGCCGGCTGCCTGAATCAGGGCGGCTGCCTGGAGAATCCTTCCCCTGTTGGTCTCGACCTACCAGGATGAGGCTGCCCAACAACACTACCAACGTCGCTCGTACGAATTGCTTTTTGGTCATAGTACGTGAATCGCTGTCGCTCCGGCTCCTCTCGGGAATATTTGACTGGAAACGCAATGGTCAGTATACCTGGGCTCCGCTGCGGTATTCCATTTCGTCCCGCTTTCCTTTGGCAGCGACTTGGACGATGCAGCGACCTAATCCCAGCCCGGGAGAGTAAGCGTTGATGACAACCCGACCGACTCGTGAAGTGGCACGAAAGACTATGGCAGTCATGCCTGCCACGGCATTCCAGGTGAAACCAGTAGGATGACCCGGCCAGGTTTGGGGAAGGAGTTCCCCCGGGCCGTAGGAGCTGAAGTTGATGCTGTGAAAGGCATTCGGAACCACCGTGCCGTTTTTGTCAACCACTTGTGCCGTGATGTAGGCCAGACTTTCCCGGTCTCCGGAGCGAAGTTGCTCGGCGTCCGGTTTCAAGACAATGTGGTCCGGGGGGCCTGCGGTCTTCCGTTCGTCGATGAGAGTCTCTCCCGCAAACAACGCTTTCGCCCGCAAAGTTCCCGGCTGGTAGGAAACTTCCCAAACCCTCGGGGGATGAAGCAACCCGGCGCGCTCATCCTCGCCTTTCACACCCAGCGACCTTCCGTTCAGCGACAGTTCCACCTCCGGCGCATTGCTATAGACCTTGATGGATCGTTTCTTTCCTTCGTCTTGCGGCCAGGTCCAAGGGCCGCAAATGTGCACCATCGGTTTCGTGCTCCACTGGCTTTGATAGAAGTAGAAAACGTCCTTGGGGATTCTCCAGGAGTCCGCCATACCGAAAGTCACCAAATGCGGAATGACCGGGTCGTATTCCTCTCCATCATAGTCGAATTGGTGCCATAAGGCACTGCCCGCAATCCAGGGACGACGGTACACCTGGGCAAGGAACTCCTCGTGTTTAATGCAGCCGAGGTCCTCACTTTCCGGCCCCATTCCATAAATGCCACGCCCGATGCCGGCAGCAGTATATTCTTCTATCATGTATTTCCGTTCCGGATGTCGTGCGCGTTCCTGGTCGTCTCCCTCAAAGCTGACGTAAAGGCCTACCACATCGAGCCTGGCCTTGATCTCTTCCACTCGGGGATCATGCATCGTCATCACCCGGGTGGGATCCAATTCCCGGTACTTGTTCAACAGGACGCCAATCACATGAGCCGACCCCTTTTCCGGATCGTCCACCTCGCCACTGAATCCCCACATGATTACGGAGGGGTGATTGCGGTCGCGCAGGATCATCTCCTCGGCAGTTTTGCTCTGGACATCGATGTACTCTGGAGTGTCTTCAATCTCTTCACCAATAAACAACTCTTCCAGAATCAGCATCCCTAGCTTGTCGCAAGCTTCCAGCCTGGCGGGATCCTGAGGATAGTGGCTGGTCCGGAAGAAGTTGCAGCCCATCTCTTTGATCAGCTTCATGTCTTTCGCATGAAGGGAGTTCGGCAGAGCGTTACCCATCCCGGGATAGGACTGGTGCCAAGTAGTCCCCTGCAATTGCAGGCGCTTTCCGTTTAAGAAGAATCCCCGGTTTGCATCAAACTCAAACCATCGGAAACCTAATATGGTTTCCATTTCGTCAACAAGTTGTCCCTCTTCTTTCAGCAGGGTTCGAATACGATACAGATGGGGAGCCTCGGGAGACCAAAGCCGCGGAGACTTGAGAGGTTGGAATTGTTGGACCAATTCTTTGCGTCCCCGAGACGGAATAGAAACCTTGTCTGTAATTGACGCCACGAATTGATTGGCAGGATCATAGATCTCCTGGGTCAATGTCAGGTCGCGGAGTGTTTCTGTCGCGTTGTTAGCCTTTACATAAATGTCGAGTTCAGCCGACTCTTCTCTGACTCGGGGTGTTCTCCAGAAAATCGAGGAGACGTAAATGGGTTCGCAGAGGCGGAGCCAGACATCGCGGTAAATTCCTCCATAAAAAGTTACATCCGTCTTGATGGAGGGTGCGATGTTCGGGTCGAATATGTTGTCTACCTTGACGGTCAGCACATTCCCGCCGGGACCAAAGATTATTTGATCTGAAACATCCCATTCGAAACTGGTGTAGCCACCCTTGTGGCCTCCAATCTGCCGCCCATTGAGCCAGAATTCGGAGGTTTGAAACACTCCTTCAAACTCCAGGAACACACGCTTGCCTTTCAGGCTGTCATCCAGGCGGAAATGCTTGCGGTACCAGCCAATCCCCCGAAAGTATCCAGGGATGTCATCACTGCCGTCATGGGCGTTCCAGGTGTGTGGGAGATAGATCGGCTCCCACCCAGTGTCGTCGTAGTCAGGGAGGTGTGCGTTGAGAAAAGCGGGCTCGATCTCGGCGCCCGCCGCAGGATTACGTTCCCAGGAGCCCAGTTCACCGCCCCCGTGAGCCTGGCGGCGGAACAGCCAGCCGGCATTAATGTTCTCTCGCTGCCTGCCGGGCCTCATACTGCTTTCTGTCGCGGCCTGGGTCAAAGATCCAGCCATACTTTGTTGAACAGACGAAATGGCTCCAGCAACAGTGCCGGCAGTGATGACAAGAAAGTCTCTGCGGTTCATCTATGCTCCAGATTTGTAGGGGTGAGAGAGGACAGACGTCCACCGCGCAGGTGGGAAGTCGGGAGCCCGCGGCTAGCGCGGGCTCCCTGTCAAAGAGAATGCCTAGAACTGGAGACGCATGCCCAGACGGAAGGCCCGGGCGCTGGACCGGTCGCCAACAGATCCGCTGGTGGTGCCACCATCGGAGGTGACCATTCCGAAACCTGCGGTGTCGGTGATATCCGTGCTGGGATTTGCC
>JBGPHY010000503.1:0-4809 GCA_041484625.1 Terriglobia bacterium
ACAACCGTTTCCCCTCCCAGTAGGAGCGAGCAGCCATAATGCACACCACGGAATGACAAAAGCCGTCCTGGACAGAGGCGTTAGGATCCTTGTGACTGCGTAGACTATCTAACCAGTTGGTCATATGAGAAGGCTCGGCATCATTAATGAAGGTGGGGGGTAACCCCTTTTCGTCGCCCAGAGTGACGTATTTTTCGGCCCGCTGAACGAACGGATTGTCCTCGTGGTTCCCCTTCTCTTCGACCACCTTCCAGCGGGGACTGCCTTCTCCGCCGACGTTAACCAGGGTTGCCTTCTTCCCCATGTAACGGCTGAAGCTATCCGAGTCATTCCCGAAACTGGTGGAGAAACTCACCATGAATCCTTTGGGATACTCCAGCAAGGCCTGGAAAGTATCCGGATTCTCCCTGCCGTCATGCCAGGAAAATACTCCGCCGTGGGCCACTACGCTCTTGGGAATATGATCGTCCATAAAGAAATGAACTAGGTCGATTCCATGGCTCAACCACTGGTCAGCAATGCCGCTGGAGAAATCCCGGTACAATCGAAACTCAAAATAGGCCTGCGGGTCAAACGGCCGATGGGGCTTGTTGAGGAGCCAGCGGCGCCAGTCGGTGTCTTGTTCCCGGATATCTTTCACCTCGGATCGGCCGCGCCAACGGGGGCCGTGATAATTCCAGACAATCTCCACCTTGCTGACATCTCCCAGCACACCAGTTCTGATGAGATCCTTGACGGCACGCTGGTAAGGCTCGCTGCGATGTTGGGTGCCCACTTGCACAATCAGGTTCCTCGACCGAACCGCTTCTCGAGCCGCCTTGGCTTCCTGGAGATTATTCGCCATCGGCTTTTCCACGTAAGCATGTTTCTCGGCTTCCGCAGCCCATTTCAGCGGCAGCGCATGCTGGAAATCCCCAGTCGATATCACGACGGCGTCAACATCTTTCAATGCCAGCATCTCATCGAGGTATTGGAAGGAACGGGGTGCGCGTCCGTACACTCTTTGATTTTCGACCACAGCCTTCTCGCGGTTGACTTTCCACAAATCGCAGACCGCTGTCATTTCCAGGTTTTCCTGGTCCTTCAACCTGGAAATGATCTCGTCCAGTTCGCGCCCGCGGCGACCCACACCGATATGACCGAGGGAGATACGGTCGTTGGCTCCCAGGATTCGTGCATAGGAATCTGCGGTATGTGAAAAGGCGGTGCCGGCCGCAACTGCTGAAGCCGTCTGTTGAAGGAATCTCCTGCGGCTAACACCCTGCCGGGATATTTGAGGTGTCTTCATGACAACTCCTTGTGGTCCTGAGTGGAAACAATTGATGGTAACAGACAACATGCCTCGTGAAAAGGAGCTTTGCCTTTGATCAGTAACGGGTCAGGTAAACCGGGGACCGGCTCCGTCAGGAGCCAGATGTTTGTAAAGAAGCAGGCCATCATTCATCTCTGCCGTCCGAGCGGCGCGGAATGCGGGCCCCTCTACCGCGCTGCTATTGACTTTGCACATTCCGCGCCGCTCGGACGGCGGGTTTCTTGCCAGGTCTCTTGCTCTATAAACATCGGGCTCCTGGTGGAGCCCACCCCGATGACTGACCGATTACTTAGATTAAGGTTCTTGCCTATTCCGTGTCTTCCTTTTAGAGTAGAATTTCCATGCCCGAAATACAACTGACAAATCTGGACACATGGACTGAGTGCATTGGATTTGAATTCCAACATCTGGGGGAAATATGCAAACAACCAATCGACGTGAATTTATAGCCCAAGGGCTCGTGGGCATCGGCACGATATGGGCCACTTTGAACCAACATCCCGTTTTGGCATCCGCGCCGATGAAGAAGCAAGCGGCCGATCAAGTCCTGCTGGGCCAGACCGGGATCAAGCTTTCCCGTTTGGCTATGGGCAGTGGCACCAACGGGGTGAACTATTCCTCCGAGCAGACCCGCCTGGGAGTCAAGGCATTCTCCGAGCTATTGAGCTACGGCTTTGACCAGGGGATCAATTTCTGGGAAACAGCCGATCAGTACGGGAGCCACGCGCATCTGAACGCTAGGATGAAGCGGGTTGGACGTCATCGAATCGTCCTCATGACGAAGACGCATGCACGGTCAGCCAGTGAGATGTGGGCAGACCTGGACCGTTTCCGGAAGGAATTGGGGACCGATACTATCGATATCGTCCTGCTTCATTGCATGATGAGCCCGAGTTGGCCGGACGATTGCCAGGGGGCCATGGAAGCCCTTTCCAAGGCCCGGGATAAAGGAATTGTTCGTGCCCACGGAGTTTCCTGTCATACATTGGAGGCCCTTAAGGTCGCCGCCAAGCATCCATGGGTCCAGGTCGATCTGGCCCGTATCAACGCGGCCCAAGCCCATATGGATGCAGATCCGGCCACCGTCATTTCCGTGCTGAAGGAAATGAGAGCAGCGGGGAAGGGCGTCATTGGCATGAAAATCCTGGGAGCTGGCCGCTTGACCCACGATGTCAACAGCGCCATTCAGCATGGGGTTGGGCTCGACTGCATCGATACCTTTACCATCGGATTTTCCAGAAGAGAGCACCTGGACGAGGTGATCCGTAAGATGCCCCAATTTGCAAAGATGTAACGCCTTTCCGAATGGTTTCGCTTTCGTCCTCGTCCTCGTCGTGGACTCGGAGGTTTTCCTGCCGAGGGTGAGGACGAGCACGACAACGAGGAGGATCCTCAGGAGAGCTGATGGTCCACAATACCATGACTCTCCCTGTGGGCGCCGCCGATGAGAATATTCCCCCTTAGAAAAGGGGGCGGCGGTTTCAACCGCCGGGGGTTGTCTCCAGGTTCTCAAACGGGATAACCCCCTGGCAGCTAAAGCTGCCGTCCCGCCTTTGCCAAGCTGATCATGTCCCACATCTTTTCGCTGAACACAGGGTGTGTTGGAATGCCGTACGGGCAGAGGCTTTTGGCCCTGTAAGGGCCACATAAAATAAGGGCAAGGGAGCGTAGCGACCGCCGCCCTGGGTCGACGGAAGCAAAGCAGTTGCCCCTCTCCCCCGCGCCCCAGACCAGAACGAGCGGCAACCCTCGCCCAACGCGGGGGAGAGGGGAATGGGGAGTAGGGGTTAAAACAACACCCCGGCACGATTTGGATACCCCCTGTGTCCAGCAGCCTGACTTATGGGTAAAGATCAGTTTGCCAAGGGGGAATTTCATAGAAGTCCTTCCATTCATCCCAATCTCATTCTAGTGAGAGAGTATGCCAATGATCACAAGAACCGATACTTCCAGGGCTGCGGCAGCGGAAGCCAACTATGACATGAAGTACATTTGGACCGTGTCCCTAGTGGCTGCACTGGGAGGATTGCTTTTCGGATACGACTGGGTGGTCATTGGCGGTGCCAAGCCATTTTATGAGAAGTTCTTCCAATTGTACGATCCCTCAGCCCAGGGGTGGGCCATGAGTTGTGCTCTGATCGGGTGTTTGATGGGTGCCTTGCTCTCGGGGAGTTTGAGCGACCGATACGGACGCAAGCGCCTGTTGATTCTGTCGGCCATGATGTTTACTGTTTCTTCGGTGGGAACCGGAATGGCCGATGGGTTCAACATGTTCGTGGCCTGGCGCATTCTCGGTGGTGTGGCGATTGGACTGGCTTCCAATCTTTCACCCATGTATATTGCCGAAGTTTCGCCGGCTTCGATTCGTGGCAAGCTCGTCTCGATCAATCAACTCACCATCGTCATTGGCATTCTGGCGGCCCAGATTGTCAACTGGTTGATCGCCAGGCCCGTCTCGCCGGAAGCCACGGCGCTCGACATCCTGAATTCCTGGAACGGCCAGGTGGGCTGGCGGTGGATGTTTGGGGCGACGGCAGTGCCCGCTCTCTTCTTTTTTGTCTGTATGTTCTTTGTCCCTAAGAGCCCACGCTGGCTGGCCAAGAATGGCAAGCCCCAAAAAGCTCAAAGGGTTCTATCCCGCATCGGAGGAAAAGAGTACGCGGACGAAACTCTGGTTCGGATCGAAGAAACGCTAGTCAATGAAATCGAGAAGGTTGCTTTCCGAGACCTACTCGAACCCAAAATGGTTCGTATCCTGATCCTGGGGATTGCTCTGGCGGTACTTCAGCAATGGTGCGGCATCAACGTCATCTTCAATTATGCGGAAGAGGTGTTTGCCGCCGCAGGCTACAAGGTGTCGGACATCCTCTTAAACATCGTCATCACCGGCACTGTCAACCTTCTTTTCACCTTTGTCGCAATCTACACTGTGGATCGAATAGGGCGGCGTATCTTGATGCTGGCCGGGTTTGCAGGGCTTTCGATGCTTTATGTCTTGATCGGGACAAGCTACTTTCTGCATACCCAGGGGGTCCATTTACTGATGCTGGTGGTCGTCGCCATTGGGTGCTATGGATGCACGCTGGCACCGGTCACCTGGGTGATTCTTTCCGAGATCTTTCCCAACCGGATTCGCGGCGCAGCCATGTCGATTTCCGTCTTTGCCCTCTGGGCTGGTTGCTTCACGCTCACTTATACGTTCCCTCTGCTCAACAAGTCCCTTGGACCTGCGGGCATCTTCTGGATTTACGCTGCCATCTGTGTTTTTGGTTTCTTTTTCGTGAGATCCTGTCTGCCTGAAACCAAAGGCAAAACGCTGGAGGAGATCGAGCAAGAACTGGTGGATTGAGCGAGAATCATTTTTCACCTGCATCCTTTTTGTTAGACTACTTCTAGAGAACAAGCCGCATCCAATGGACATCGAGCCATGCGAATCTCATTGCAAAGTCTCGCGATTCTATGTTTTCTGACCATCGGATCCGGATCGTTAAGCAGAA
>JBGPHY010000504.1:0-4793 GCA_041484625.1 Terriglobia bacterium
ATCTTCAGACCCATTGGTCATGGGCCAATTTGGCGCGCCGCTGCCGATGAAAATGGAGTTCTCGGGGGAAGTGTGGGAGCCGATCGTGGGACCGCTGTCCCCCGAGCGACGACCAATTTGACCCGGGAAGTCGCCGCGACGGAGCGCAGCTCCCACACTAAAACTCGCATTTTCATGAAAGTGCGCCATGACCTATTTAGGTCAACACGGTCGATGAAAAAGGCATTGGTAGCCACGATTGATTCGTTTCTTGAATCAATCGTGGGCTTTTCAAAGAAGGCAAAAAACCCACGGTTACTGCCCAAAACGCAGTAACCGTGGCTACCCATGCCTGCATTTTCATGAATGTAGACTGCACCGATTTGCCCTCGCCGGACTACAAGTTCCGGATGCTGATCTGGCTGGCCGCCGGAAAATCGGCTGGTACCTTTTTGGTAACTTTCCCCGTTGCTGCCCATTCCGCACCCCGTTGCAGGGTTGTCATAAATCCCACGCACTTCATTTCAGCCACCCCGTGCCCCAAGACCGTATGGAAGACCCGCCCCTTCCCGAACTGGATGGTAAATAGAATGGGTTCATGTTCGCCAGTACCTTCGGTCTTAGGGTCGGAGTAAGCGGAAGCCAGCACGTTCAGATTCTGCGCCGGTCCGCGCAGGCTGTCATAGAGCTCGTCTTTCACGTGCATCCATTCCTTGGGAAGACCTTGCATCACCGGGTGTTTGTCGTCGCGCGTCGTGACCACGTAGGGATGGGGGGGGCCATGATGCCCCGAGGGCCCCGGCGCGTTGACAGGAACGAATTTTCCATTTCTCAGGCGGACGTACGGCCCGGAACTCTCGATTCGACCGCCCCACCCGCCAACGCCGATGATTTCGTTGAATTCCTTCCAATTGGTAAAGGCGTTATCGGCCGAGTGGTAAACTACAACACCGCCGCCGGAGCGGACATAGCTGACGAAGGCCTCTTGGGTGGAGGCAGGCCAGGGGTCTCCGTCATAGTTGAGCACCACGACAGAGTAAGCTTTGAAGTTAGGTTTGTAGCTACTCATGTCTTGCCCTCGAGCAGGAGAGGTGGCCACATCCACGGCAAATACCCCTGAATCCTCCAGGATTTTTTTCAACACCTGGGTGTTGGTCTTCCAGTCATGGTACTGGTTGCACTGCCCGTCAATAATCAAGGCTTTCAACCGGGGGGCTCCCTCACTTGAAAAACTCAATAACAGAACCGCCAGCAGGACACCCGCCCACGAGTTTACTTTCATGATAGCTCCTTTCGTCGAACGCAGAATTCTCCATGCCCGACTCATTCTACGGAATTAGAAAAGGTCCACGCAATCTTAATTGGAACTCGGGTTGGGTCAACCCCGAGCGATGCTGTAGCACCAGTCGTCTCGCCTTGAGGCAGAGCCTCGTGAGCCGCTCAGTTCCTGCAGCGCTGTCCCCAAACAGGCTGTCCCAAAACAGTTGCGTCCGTTATCCTTTTGCCGTAGATTTCTCCAAGAAGTCCGGTCTCGCCTCATACTGATTCATTATGTTCTTGGCTCCCTGGAGGCCCAATGAAGCAATGTCATTCTGTCTGGATTGTCGTACTGTCGATGGGAATCGGCCTGGTTCTTGGCGGACGCCATTGTACCGTCGCCGGCCAAGGAGTGAGCACCAAACCACCAACTTCGGCCGAGGCGAGAGCCTTTATGGATAAGGTCGAGGCCCGTTTGCTGGCGATGACTACCGAAACCAACAGGTCCGGCTGGGTACAGTCCACTTATATCACCGATGACACTGAAATCCTGGCAGCAGCCGCCAACGAAAGAATGACCAGGGCAATCGTCGACTTCGCCAAACAATCCCGACGTTTCGATGGGTTGATCCTACCGCCAGACCTGTCCCGAAAGATGAAGTTGCTCAAGCTCTCTCTCGTCCTTGCCACACCTTCCAATCCACGCGAAAGCGGGGAACTCACTCGCATTGTCGCCTCAATGGAAGGAACCTACGGGAAGGGAAAATACTGTCCTGAGGGGCAGGGGAAATGCCTTGCGCTGGACGACCTGGAACGCTTGATGGCCAGTAGCCGCGACCCCCGGGAACTGTTGGATGCCTGGCGCGGCTGGCATGCCATCGCCCCGCCGATGCGGAAGGACTTTCAACGATACGTAGAGTTGGCCAACAAAGGGGCTCGGGAACTCGGCTTTGCGGACACTGGATCGATGTGGCGATCCAAGTATGATATGCCGCCCGATGGCTTTGCCAAAGAGCTGGACCGCCTCTGGGAACAGGTTCGGCCTTTCTATCTGTCCCTTCATGCCTACGTCAGAAATAAACTGCGTGAAAAATACGGACCTGACGTCGTTCCCGCCAGTGGTCCGATCCCGGCCCACCTGCTGGGGAACATGTGGGCTCAAACCTGGGAAAACGTCTATCCCCTAGTGGCACCCAAGGATGCCGATCCCGGGTATGACCTGACAGACATATTGAAAGCCAGGAAGACTGACTATCGGCAGATGGTCAAGTATGGGGAGAATTTTTTTCTCTCCCTGGGTTTTGGGCCTTTACCCAACAGTTTCTGGGATCGATCCATGTTTCAGAAACCAATGGATCACGAAGTCGTCTGCCATGCGAGTGCCTGGGACATCGATAACGTAGATGACCTTCGGATCAAGATGTGCATTGACATCAAATCCGAAGACTTCTACACAATCCACCACGAACTGGGTCATAACTTCTACCAGCGTGCCTACAAGCAGCAACCCATGCTCTTCCGGGACAGCGCCAATGACGGTTTTCATGAGGCTGTAGGAGACACTATTTCACTTTCCATCACTCCCGATTATCTGGTCAAGCTGGGATTGCTGGAGAGGGTGCCCGATCCTTCCAGAGACATCGGATTGCTCTTGAAGACCGCCCTGGAGAAAGTGGCGTTCCTGCCCTTCGGTCTGCTGATCGACCAGTGGCGCTGGAAGGTCTTCTCGGGTGAAATTCCTCCCGACAAGTACAATGAGAGCTGGTGGTCGCTGCGCTTAAAGTACCAGGGAGTAGCTCCTCCAATTTCCAGGACGGAGCAGGATTTTGACCCGGCTGCCAAGTATCATGTGGCCGCCAACGTCCCTTACACACGTTACTTCCTGGCAGACATTCTGCAATTCCAGTTCCACCGGGCTGTAGCCCAGCTTTCAGGATGCCAGGGACCCATCCATCGGTGTTCGATCTATGGGAACAAGGACGCTGGACTGCGACTGATCAAGATGCTGAGCATGGGACAAAGCCGCCCCTGGCCGGATGCACTGGAGGTGCTGACCGGTAAGCGTCAAATGGATGCTACGGCCATCCTCGACTACTTTACTCCTCTGCAGAAGTGGCTAGACGAGCAAAACAAGGGTAAACCGGTCGGATGGTAAAGACCTTCTTTGAACATGGGCTCAGTTTGGAGTTCCGGCTTTAGCCGGCGCCGCCTGAAGGCGGAACTCCGAACCCATTTTCATTGGCGGTGGCACGCCAAATCGGCGCATTACCAACTCCTAAGAAAATGAAGGTTTGAGCTTGGAAGCTACCTACCGGACGCCAACAGCAACGAGTGGAAGTCGTCCCCATAAATCGGCTTATAGATCTTTATGGCAAGCATGGGGTGCTAACGGCGTATGTAGTGCTTTTTGGCAAGTCTGGGTTTCTTGACGGCGAATTCAACAAACATCAATGGAGGATGCTCATGCTGAAGAAGTGGTTTTCTGGAGGACGATTAGTTCTGCTGGTATTCTGTCTGGCCCTGGTCATGGGAGCGGCCTGTAGCCAAAGCCAGAACAACCCTCTGGCTGATAAGATTCCTTGGAAAGTCAGCGATACCAACAGACCCTTACCACCGGTTATCACCGCCGGGACCGAAAGTACCCCCGAACACGCGGGAGTACCTCCGTCAGACGCTATTGTGCTATTCGACGGCAAAGATCTATCCGCCTGGGCTGGTCTCAAGGGAGGTCCAGCCAAGTGGGCTCTCAAGCAAGGCCACATGGAAACCGGTCAAAACGCCGGTGATATTGTCACGAAGCAAGCTTTCGGAGATTGCCAGCTTCACGTGGAATGGGCGACGCCCAATCCCCCTGTGGGCGAGGACCAAGCCCGGGGTAACAGTGGCGTCTACCTGATGAGCCTGTATGAAATCCAGATTCTCGATTCTTACCAGAACCGCACTTACGCGGATGGGTCGGCTGCAGCGGTCTATGCTCAGTATCCGCCTCTTGTGAATGCCTCTCGCCCGCCGGGACAGTGGCAATCCTATGATATTGTCTTCCACGGTCCCCGCTTTGACAAGGAAGGCAAACTCATCCGCACTGCGCGGGTGACACTACTTCACAACGGCGTTCTCGTCCAGGACCATGTGGAATTAACAGGACCGACCGACTACATGAAACGCCCGCCCTATCGTCCCCACCCCGAAAAGATGCCGATCTTGCTTCAGGACCACGGCGCTCCGGTGAGCTTCCGAAATATCTGGATCCGGGAGATACCCGAATCTGGCTCCTGAAAGGATTATAAAGAGAAAGTAGAACCATCATGGAGGCCCTGGCATGAACCGGGGCCCTTAGTACACTGTTTCAAAAATTCGCTGACGTAATTCGACGACCGGTGGAATGGACCCCGAAGGGGTTCCCTGTGAATAGCCACGGGTGAAGCGTGGTGACAGCGGTCACCCGCGGAACCCGTGGTTGGCGGGCCAAACACCAGTCCAACCCTGGAGGGGTTGAACAGCCTGTCCGTGGCCGTGTTCAACCCCTCGCGGGGTTGACATCGATCTTTTTGTGCACC
>JBGPHY010000505.1:0-4792 GCA_041484625.1 Terriglobia bacterium
GATGGCGTCAAATGGCCGGAACAGTTGATCCGGGATTCCAGCCAAAGAAATTTCCTCTTATTTAGTGCCCGGAAGTTTACCCTCAGAGTCCAAAACAACACAGGAGGTTTTTTCTCATGCAGCATCGCCCACAGTCGGTCCAAGATGTTCCAGGTAGTTCCCAGGCTTCCGGACTCCGGTCCAGGCTGCCAACTTCTCTGCTGGCCCTCCTTTTACTGATCCTCAGCTTGCAGGCCAAGGCAGCAGACCCAAGAGTGGCAGCTATCCTGCAACGAACTGACGCCCTGGTGGCTGGAGGCCCCTTCCAGGCAGACTGGAAGTCCCTGCAAAACTACCGGGTGCCGGATTGGTACCTCGATGCCAAGTTCGGAATCTTTATCCATTGGGGTGTTTATTCTGTCCCTGCCTTCGGTAACGAATGGTATCCGCGTAACATGTACAAACAGGACACCCTGGAATTCAAACATCACCTTGCTACCTTTGGGCCCCAGGCGAAATTCGGTTACAAGGATTTCATCCCGAATTTGACGGCAGACAAATACGACGCCGGCCACTGGGCTGAGGTCTTCCGCAAGGCCGGGGCGAAATATGTTGTTCCGGTGGCAGAACACCATGATGGGTTCCCCATGTATGATTGCAGCTTCACCGAGTGGTGCGCGGCCAAAATGGGGCCGAAGCGCGACATCGTAGGCGAACTGGCCAGAGCAGTCCGTGCCGAGGGATTGCATTTCGGAGCCTCGTCGCATCGAGCCGAACACTGGTGGTTCTATGACCAGGGGATGAAGTTCGATTCCGATGTCAAGGATTCTCGTTTTGCCGGCCTCTATGGCCCTGCCCAGTCCGAGAAGGGAGCACCTCCTAGCAAGGAATACCTCGATGACTGGTTGGCGCGCACCAGCGAGATTGTCGAGAAGTACCAGCCAGAATTGATCTGGTTTGACTGGTGGATTGAGCAACCTGTATTCAAGCCATACCTGCAGCGGTTTGCGGCGTTTTACTACAATAGGGGAGTTCAGACCGGAAAGGGTGTCGCCATCAACTACAAGAAGCAGGCCTTCCCTGACAAGACGGCCGTCCTGGACATCGAGCGCGGCCAACTGGGCGCCATTCGCCCTTCTTTCTGGCAAACCGATACTGCAGTCTCCAAGAATTCGTGGGGGTATGTAAAAAACCAGGACTACAAGACGGCGGGATCCATCATCGGGGACCTGGTGGATATTGTGAGCAAAAACGGTTGCCTGCTCTTAAATATTGGGCCGCGTCCGGACGGCACCCTCCCTGAAGCCGAAGAGCAGATCCTCCTGGAGATCGGCCAGTGGCTGAATGTCAACGGCGAGGCGATCTACGGCACGCGCCCCTGGAAAGTCTTCGGTGAGGGGCCGACTAAGGTGGTGGAAGGCTCCTTTAATGACACGAAGCGAAAACCGTTTACAGGCGAAGATTTCCGATTCACGGCCAAAAGGGAAACCCTCTATGCCATTGCCCTGGCCTGGGCAAGCAGCGGCAAGTACGTCGTCAAGTCCCTGGCTACAGGCTCCTCCTACCTGGCCGGAGAGATTCAAGCGGTCCAGCTGATGGGTTCGACAGCCCAGTTGAAGTGGACTCGCAATGCGAAGGGATTGAATGTGGAGCTGCCGGCGCAAAAACCGTGCGAGCACGCTTACGTCCTGAAGATTAGTACCCAATGATGGGAATGGAGGTGGAGGGCGACTGTTTGACTATTTGCGGAGGTCATCCGCCAAGATTTTTTTGTTCTCATCGGTTCTGTACTTGCAAATTCGGGCATCTGCGGCTAACGTGACAGCCAAAGCCTACGGCGCCAGGCCCTTTTCCGAGCTTGGCAAATTGAGAATTCAGGTACGTTAAGTGTCCTGAGGACTCTGTCTAGCGTTTGCAGGGCTGATGTTCGAATTCCAAAATTGAGGATGATTAGGTTTTTATGATGTTCACCGTGTCCTGGCCACTCTCCTTCTTGGCGGCGGGGGCTCCGTCGCGTCTGCTCAGCATGTCCTCCGTCGACCTGCTGATCATCGTCATTTACTTCTTGATTGTTCTGGCCATTGGGTTCTACCTGAGAGAATTCACCCACACCGGCGAAGAGTTCTTCATGGCAGGGCGAAAGATGACGGCCTGGGTTGCCGGCCTCAGTTTTATCTCGGCCAACTTGAGTTCCCTGGAAACCATGGGCTGGTCGGCGATGGCCTATCAATATGGGATGCTGGGGGCGCACGCATACCTCATCGGTGCCATCCCGGCTATCCTCTTCCTGGCCGTGGTGATGATGCCGTTTTACTACATCTGCAAGACACATTCGGTGCCGGGCTACCTGAAACTGCGCTACGGAGAAGGCAGCCGGGCATTGGCCGGAGTGTCCTTCACTTGTATGACGGTGCTGGTGTGCGGGGTAAATATGTTCGCCATGGCCAAGGTGATGCAGATCATCCTGGGCTGGAACATCCATTTCAGCATCTGGGTGTCGTCAATCACAGTGGCCATCTATGTGGCCCTGGGCGGGCTCTTGTCCGCCGTGTTCAACGAGGTGCTGCAGTTCTTTTTGATTTGGCTGGGTTTGCTGCTGATTCCGATTCTGGGATTGGTGGAGGCCGGCGGCTGGGGTGGAATGATTGCTTCCATTAATGCCCAGCACCCGGGCCAAAATTTCACGAGCCTGTGGGCTAACCTGGGCTCGGCGGCAGACAATCCGATGGGAATGCATTGGACGGGCATGGTTTTCGGATTGGGGCTGGCGGTGTCCTTTGGTTACTGGACCACGGACTTCCTCCAAGTCCAGCGGGTCATGGCCGCCAAGAATCTGCGGGCGGCGCAAAACGGTACGATTATTGGCGCCGTGTTCAAGATGCTGGTCCCCATCATTGTGACGGTCCCGGGTCTGCTGGGGTTGGCTATTCTGTCGCAAAAATCAGGTATCACGCTGGTCCCGGAAAGCGAAGCCCTGGCCACGGGCGGGCATAGTTACAACGAGGTGCTGCCCTTGATGATGGCACGCTACCTGGGGCCTGGCCTGCTGGGTCTGGGGGTCACCTCCATGATCGCCGGTTTTATGTCCGGCATGGCCGGAAACGTCACTGCCTTCGCCACGGTCTGGACCTACGATGTCTACCAGCCAGTAATCAACAAGTCGGCCAGCGACGCTCACTATGTCAGCATGGGGCGTTGGTGCTCCATCATCGGGGTGTTCATTGCGATTGGCACAGCTTACGCAGCCATGCTCTTCAGCAATATCCTGGTTTACCTCCAGGTTTTGATCATGTTCTTCATTGTCCCATTGTTCGGGACAGTCCTGTTGGGGATGCTGTGGAAGCGGGCGAGCCCCGCCGGCGGGTTCTGGGGGTTTCTGGCAGGGATTCTCTCTTCAGTGTCCATGTTCATTTATGTCCACATGTTTCCGGGCCACTTCGATGCCACCCGCCTCAACACCGATCACGTGCAGCATATTGCAATGTCGCCCTTGGCTCAAGACATGGCGGTCAACATGTATGGCGCCCTCTGGTCGCTGCTGATCTGCATGGGAGTGACGGTTGGAGTCAGCTTGTTAACGGAACCCAAACCAGATAGCGAACTGGAGAATCTAGTGTACGGCGTGACGCCTCTTCCCGATCAGGGGCCTTGTCCATGGTATCAGCAACCAGTTCTCTGGGCAGCGGTTGTCGGAGCCATTCTGGTCATTGTCAATGTGATTTTCTGGTGATGAAACTCCTCCAAAGTCTCTTGCTTGTATTCACCTTCCTCTCCGTGGCTGCCAGGCCGGGATCCAGCCAAGATCGCCGTGCCGCCTGGTTTCAGAAAGCTCGCTGGGGGGTGTTTATGCATTACCTGGCGGAGAGCCCCGCTCTTAGCCCTGAGGAATGGAACCGCCGCATCAACGGCTTGAATGTCGAGGGTCTGGCGCGACAGTTGGAATCCGTGAAGGCGGGTTACTTCTTCATTACGCTCGGACAGAATTCCGGCCACTACCTCTCTCCCAACCGGACTTACGATCAATTTGTGGGCATCCTTCCCAGCAAATGTTCTGCCCGGGACCTGGTCGACGATTTGTCCCGCGCACTGGATCCGCGTGGCATCAAATTACTGGTCTATCTCCCTGCCGGCGCTCCTGATGAAGACAAGGTGGCCATGGAAAGGCTGGAATGGAAACGTGGCCCTTATCGCAACCTGGATTTTCAGCGAATCAGATTCGCCTTCGAAGACAGAGTGCAAATTGGCCTCAAGCACCCGTCCTGGCGGCTGCGGCGGAACTGACCTGCGTGCCTTCATACCCCTTGACGGTGTGATAGAGGGCCTTGTCGAAGAAGCGACCAAGCATGAAGATGAGTTCTTCTTCCTGGTAGAGCTCGACTGCCGAATGGAGGCCCTGATTTCGCCGGATGTAGTCCCACAGGTGCTCTTTGCTGAGGATCACGGCGCAGACGACCTCGTTCAAGGGGATCCCTTCGGCCCGTCGCCGCCGACCCAGTTCATTATAGGCAGATTCAATTCTGGCGTCGTTTTTTTCTGCCAGCCAGCGCCCCAGATTGTGATAGACATCGTAGATCCGGCGTCGCATCTCCTCCGGCGGGATCTTGTGGAAGTAAGGGGTTCGTGGGTTGCGTCCGAGGTCGCTGAGCACCTCGTTAGTCAACTCCTCGGCATGGCTCTCAATCATCTTCATCAGATTCGGTAGTAGCATAGATAGGCTCCTTTCCCCTGGGATGAGCTTCCTGCTCAACGCCCGGCTGCTGAGTTTTCCCTGCAATCAGGAAGGTTCACCGGCAGGTTTCCATCTAATGCCTCA
>JBGPHY010000506.1:0-4791 GCA_041484625.1 Terriglobia bacterium
AAAACGTGATGAGGGCGGTCTGGCCCGCGGCCTGCTCGAGGATGCTGTCAGCCGCGGTGGATGGGGAATGCACCATGACCGCCGCACCGCACACGTGGCAGGACTGGGTCCCGACGCGGGCCCACAGGAGCCGCAGGTAGTCGTAGATCTCGGTGATGGTCCCGACGGTGGACCGGGGGCTGCGACTAGTGGTCTTCTGTTCAATAGAAATTGCCGGACTCAATCCTTCAATGGAATCCACCTCGGGTCGTTCCATCTGGTCGAGGAATTGCCGGGCATAGGCCGATAGCGATTCCACGTAGCGTCGTTGACCCTCCGCATAAATGGTGTCAAACGCCAGGCTGGACTTCCCGGAACCGCTTAGGCCGGTAATGACGGTCAGCCGGTTACGGGGAATCTCGACATGAACATTCTTCAGATTGTGTTGCCGCGCCCCGCGGACAATGATCCGATCCAGTGCCATCAGAAAGCGCACCCGCTCAGTCGTGAATTTCGGGTAGTTCTCAAAACAACAATGATAAACTCAAGAGGGAAAGTTCGTCAACCGGTTTGGCCGGCAGAAACCGTATCAAGAGACGAGGAACTGCTCCAGCTTGAGACGTTCAGACATAGGCAGATCGAGGAACTCCAAGCCCATGGCCTGGTTCTTCTGAACCCAGACGACGCGGGCCGATCCACAGAAGGGGGTGGGTTGGCGGGGAAGGTCCAGCTTAACCTCGATGATGGTATTTGGGAGAAAGGTTCTGGAGACGCAAATGAAAGTACCGCCGAAGGCCAGGTATTCCGCGTTACCCTTTTCGCAAATCACTCCACTGCGGACTTCCGCCGACAGGTGGGTGCGCTGGCGAGCGAAATTGCGACGTTCTTCTCCGGTATCCTTCATAGAAAACCTCCAGGCAGATGCCCCGGCCCCATTACAGTCAAAGACAATTCTTATGGAGTGTCAAGGAAGTAGGATCAGGATTCTATGGCTGATTATCCTATTCGCCTTTGTCCCTGGCATGCACTTAAAGAGTCTCCTTCCCGCATCACCAGAAACAGGATCGAGCATACTCCACTCGTTGAGGGGGCAAGTGATCATCGACGCTTCCGTGCAAAACAAGCCCGTTCGAGTCACCCTCAAACGAGAAACCGGTTTGGAGATCGGCTCGACCACATTGAAATATGACGGGAGCTTTGTCTTTGAAGGGCTGGAGGCCGGCAACTACTTGGTCGTGATCGAAAAGGAAGACTCGCCCACGGTGGCGCGACCCGTCCAATTGAAGGCCTACCCCAGCCCGAAAACGACGTTTCTGCAGGTGCGGCTTGGGGCAGATGGATCGGCCACGATCCGTGAAATCGTGAAGGAGTACACCCATGCGGAGATCCCGGAGCGCGACGAAACAGCTTCAACCGTGTCGAAGAAAGCGCTCAGCGCCTTTCAGAAAGCCTCCGCGGAAAGTGCCAAGGGAAACACGGCACAAGCCATTGAATTCCTGCAAAAGGCTGTCAAGGAGGATCCCAAGTTTTACGAAGCCTATAACAACCTTGGAGTGCAATACCAGAAGTTGAACGAGTGGGACAAAGCGGTGGAAGCCTTTCAACAGTCTATAACCATCCGGAACGATTCGGCCAAACCCCATATCAACCTGGGGAATCTCTACCTGGCCCTGCAGAAGCCGGACAAAGCGGCGGACAGCTTTAAGCAGGCGCTGGTTTTCGATTCCAACTCGGTTGCAGCCCTTTGGGGCTTGGGACAGATTTACTTTCGAAAGCAGGAGTACGGCCCCGCTGCCGAGCATCTCGACATGGCTACCCACCTCGCCCCTCGCCAGAGCCGGGATGCCTTCCTGCTGCTGGCCCAGATCCACATCCTGCAGCAGGAGTTCCCGAAAGCTCGCCATGTATTGGAAGCCCTCCTGGATTATTTCCCCGCCGACCCTGAGGCTCAGAAAATCCTCGCTACCCTTCCCGCCTCATCCAGAGTTCCAAGTTCATCGCCGTGAGAAAGGGACATTTTTCACGTTGACTCCGATGTAGAGGTCAACCGGGAGAAGAAGAAACTGAGAGAAAAGCGACGAGCTCCGACATCTCATGGCGACCATCTCTCTGTGGGACATAGTGTTGGGCAGCATGGGTCAAAGTGCCGCGAGGTAAGCATTGGTCAGAGTTCTGTCACACCTCCATCAAAATTGAGTGCAGTTTTCCTAATTGATTCTAGGTAAAGAAGTTACCTTATTGTAACTCCCTCGAAAGTCTTAAAGGAAATTGGCCAAGTTCCCGATACAGGTTAACGGTGGTTTCGACTTTGGTCCTGACGAAACACTGACTCCGGAGAGGGTTGGCTGTAGGTCTAAGCCGGAGCAGATTTCAGTGGGGCACTGGGATTCCTCATGTCAAATGGGTTACTCCGGTTTCAGCCGGACAGTCCCGGATCTGGTCGGCCGATAGAGCTTCACCGGATCCTCGTTGTTGATGACGAACTGATGATGCGCCGAGCCTTGTTTGAGATTTTGGGCAGTAACGGCTACGAGTGTGATCAGGCGGAATCTGTGGAGGAAGCCCTCCTCTACTTAAGGACGCAACCATACTCCTGCATATTGACCGATCTGGTCATGCCGGAACGGAACGGATTCGACCTCCTGCAGGAGGTTACCCTCCATTACCCGGACATTGCCGTTATCCTGATCAGCGGGCGGAATGACACCGTAATGGTGCGGAAGGCTCTGAAAAGCGGCGCCTACGACTATGTGGTGAAACCCGCCTCCACCGGGGAAATCCTCTCCACCGTCAAAGCGGCCCTGAAGAAGCGCGACAGTTACCTGCGGGAGCAAAACGACAGGGAATCGCTGCGGGAAAAGGTCGAAATCGGGATGGTCGAGTCCATCCTTTTTGAAGACATCGTCCGGAGCACCATTGACGGGATCATGATCACTGACCTTTCTAACCGGATTATCATGGTCAATCCCGCCTATGAGACCCTCACCTGCTTCCAGCGCCAGGAATTGATCGGGACCGTTCCTCCCATCTTTTCTGCGACCGGCAACTTCCGCGACATCAGCCATCGAGTCAATCAGTCTCTAGCCACGCGGGGATCCTGGTCCGGCGAGATGATCGACCAGCGCAAGGACAAGACCCAATGGTATGCCCATCTCACCATCACGCGGGTGAAGGATTCGCGGGGGCATGCGTTCGCCGACGTCTTCATTGTTCGCGACATTTCCGACAAAAAGCACCTGGAGCAGCAGTTGCTGGAACGGCTTCAGGAGGTTCAGTCAGCTCAGGAGGCAGCCATCATCGGGTTTGCTAAGCTGGCGGAGTGCCGCGATCCCGAAACCGGCCTTCACCTGGAACGAATGCGTACTTACTGCCGGATCCTGGCTGACGAACTTGGCCGTTTACCGAAGTATCAAGGTGAGATCGATGGGAACTTCGTCGACAGCGTCTTCAAATCGAGCCCTTTGCACGACATTGGCAAGGTAGGCATTCCGGACAGCATCCTTTTGAAGCCTGGGAAGCTGACAGTGGAAGAGTACGAAACCATGAAGACCCATACACTCATCGGGGGAGATGCCTTAAGAACGGCCGAGCGAAAACAGTCGGGCCCGTCTCTTTTAAGCTGGGGAAGAGAAATTGCCTATCATCATCATGAGAAGTTCGACGGGACCGGCTATCCGTTTGGCCTCTCTGGCAAAGCCATCCCCCTGTCGGCCCGGATTGTGGCTTTCGCCGATGCTTACGACGCCCTGACTTCGAAGCGCGTCTACAAGGATGAAGTGGACCCTGAAGAGTCCAAGCGGAGGCTCATGAGAGATCGCGGAACCCATTTCGACCCGGATATCGCTGATGCCTTTCTCCGTCGAGAGGTAGAGTTCCGTGGGGTGCTAGAAATGTTCTCCGGGGATGATCCACCGCTGAAGGACTACTGAAAGTCTATTCCTGATATTTCAGCATGGAATAAACATCGACCCCTTCCAGCTTCTTTCGCCCATTCAGAAATTCCAGTTCTACCAGGAACGCCACTCCCACCAGGTCGCCACCCAGTTGGCGAATCAAGCGCAACCCGGCGGCAGCCGTTCCCCCGGTGGCCAGCAGGTCGTCCACCAACAGAACCCGCTGTCCTTTCTGGATGGCATCCACATGGATTTCGAGGGAGTCCTGTCCATACTCCAGGTGGTAAGTCTCCTTCAGAGTCTTGGCGGGAAGTTTACCTGGCTTGCGGACCGGCACCAAGCCGGCGCCCAGTTGGAGCGCCAGTGCTGAAGCAAATATGAAACCCCGGGATTCAATGCCAACTACCAGCTCCACTTGCTGATCGCGATAGCGGGCCGCCAGGGCGCTCATCACTTCTCGAAAGGACTGCCGGTCTTTTAACAGGGTGGTGATGTCGTAGAACAGAATTCCCTTTTTCGGGAAGTCGGGGACATTACGGATCAGTTGCTTGAAATGCTCCATGGGTCGCCTCGAAGCTGAGAATAGTATGTCCAGAGAGGACCTTGCCTCTGGAGGGCGCCCCATCATAGCTATTGCGTCCACGAATTGCAATTCGAATTGGAGTTATTCCCGCATGGCTTGAAGGATGTTGGTGCGGGAAGCTCTCCGGGCGGGCAGGCCTCCACCGAGGATTCCCACCAAGGTGGCAAACAACATCCCTTGCAGGAGAATCCTGGGGGTGATGCGGAAGTTAAAGATGATCTCACTGAAGGTGGAGAAGTTGGCCGTTGCGGTAGAAATGCCGTGCATGGGCAAAGCCAACAGACAGCCAAACGCGCCCCCCACCAATGCCAGGAAGACAGATTCCATCAGGAAGGA
>JBGPHY010000507.1:0-4785 GCA_041484625.1 Terriglobia bacterium
GCCTTAAGGAACACGATCCTCCACGGAGACAGTGTCTCCCGGAATTCGACCATGTTCTTGAAAATATTCCCCCTCAGAAAACGAAGCCCTACCCACATTTCATGACACTAGAGGTCATCATAATGAGGCAGGCTATGAGACTCGCCCCGTTAGGGGTGAGATGTTTATAGATATCGTGAATGGAATGGTTCTCAGCCCCAGCGCTGGCTGAATGTTGAAGGTCGTGTACATGTCGCCCCCGCTGGGGCGAGAATCCAAAGACATGCGCAAAACTATAATCATTGGCCTCCTGACGGAGGCATCGACAGGACTTTCCCTCTCGACAGAATGTGGGTAAGGCTTGGCGTAGAAAAGAGGGGCACCTTCAACCGCCAGGGGATGATTCAAGGACCGGATAGCCCCCTTGCAGCTAAAACTACTTTCCCCCTTTGCCTAAGGGGGAATTCCATAGGAGACTGTTATGTTTCGTTCACAGGTCATAGGGCTTGGGATCCTGTTTTGCGGGTGCTTATTGCCTCTCTGTGTCGCGCAACCACCCGACACCGCCCCGGCCCACGGGGTTTTGCTAGTCACCAACAAGGGGGATCAAACCCTGGGCATTGTCGATCCCGGTTCGGCCCGGCAACTGGCCGCTGTGCCTGAAGGCGGAGTCACCGGGCATGAGGTGGCGGCATCTCCCGACGGGAGGACCGCTTATGTACCTATCTTCGGAAACTCGGGCGTTGGAAAACCAGGGACTGACGGCCGCAACATGGTCGTGATTGACATCGGCTTGCGCAAGGTGGTTGGCAATGTCGATTTTGGCCACGGCGTGCGTCCGCATTGCCCGGTATTCGGTCCCAAGGACGGCTTGCTCTATGTCACCACTGAGCTCGATAATTCGGTGGCGGTGATAGATCCCCGCACTCTCAAGATCGTTGGTTCCGTTCCCACTGGACAAGCGGAGTCGCACATGCTGGCGATTACGCGCGACGGCAAGCGCGGCTACACCGCCAATGTCGGGCCCGGCACCGTCTCGGTCCTCGACCTCGAAGCACGAAAAACCATCGCCGTCATCCCGATTTCACCGACCACTCAGCGCATCTCGCTTTCGGTAGATGACAGGATGGCCTTCACGGCCGATCAGACCAAGCCGCAGCTTGCAGTAATTGACACCTCGACGAATTCGGTAACAGCGTGGGTGCCATTGCCGACCACCGGCTACGGAACGGCCCCAACGGGCGACGGCCGCTGGCTCATTGTGGCGTTGCCAGGAGCCAGCAAAGTGGCAGTGTTGAACCTCGGCACATTGAAGGTCGCGCGTACCATCGATGTCCCTAGTGCCCCCCAAGAGGTTCTTGTGCGCCCGGATAACCAAGTGGCTTATGTTTCCTGCGACGTAAGTCATCAGATCGCAGTAGTTAATTTGTCCAATTGGAAGGTAGAGAAGCTCATTGACACAGGCAAAGGAACTGATGGCTTGGCATGGGCCGCTTCCATGTCCTCCCGATAGCAGAGGAGGACCAGGGAACCCGGCGCCCGACGGAAATCATCCCCCGACTCCGGCGTGCCTCCAGCCTTCAACCGCCCACGCAAGCTCTCCCCGTCCACAGGGTGATTTCGACCAGCTGGTAACGCTGGTCAACCTTGCAGGAGTGATTGGACTTCTTCAAGGAATCTCGGCACTTTGATTTTTGGATCGCCTTCGCCAAGGGTCTCCAGTGGAATGTAGCCCCGATAGCCGCATTGGCGCAAGATCTTCACGATCGTTTTGAGATCGGTTTTCTGTTCATGGCCGGCCAAGTTGATCTGTTCCTTGATCTGCCAGGTCACCGCATAAGGGGCACATCGGGCGATATCTTCATAAGGATCGGAAGTTCGGAAGCTTCCGATGTCGAGGTTCACACCCAGCCATTCTGAGTTGACCAGTTGCAGAATCTGGATCAGTTGCGCAGCATTCTGTATGAAGTCAGCGTGGTTCTGCAAAGCCAGCATAACCCCAAATCGAGCGCCGTAGTCGGCGCATGCCTTTAATGAAGTGACCACCTGTCCCAGCACTTGCTCCCGCGTAAAACCAGAAGGTACGCCTTTGCCTGAAAACACGCGGAGGGAGGGAGCACCCAGCCGCGCGGCGCATTCGATCCATTGCATCACCAGATCAATGTCTGCTTTTTGGTGGGATTCGTCAGGATCGGTGAAATCGTTGCGTACCCCGGTCCCGCTGATGTCAAGCCCCAGCAGGAAGGCTTTACGTTTGATCTCATAAAGGTAATCGTTTCCCGGCACCGTCGGATAGCCGGGAAAATAATAGGCGGTTGGATCTACGGCATCAAATCCAACCCTGGCGCAGAATTCAAGGACCTGCTCAAGAGTCATCTTGCCGCTGGTCAAAGGCTCGTTAAAAGAGTACAGGTTACAGCTCAGCTTTAACCGCGCGCCTCCGACTCGCTTGATTGGTGACTGGGCAGCAACCTCACCAACTCCAGCGAAAGCAGCTGCACCCGCCGGGATACGGCATGCATTTTTGAAAAAATCCCTTCGGTTCATTTTGGCCTCACAGGTCGACTGAACAACCACATAGAGTCAGATGGCCGGATCCTTCCGTACATTCCAACCATCAGCCTCGACGACGGGGGTGGCTTCCTGCAAAGCTCTGCTGCGATAGGTCGCGGCGACTTCTCTCCGTTCGCCTGGCATGAGCGAGAAATAGTTGTCCTGCCAAAGAACGGAAAACACTTCCTCTCCTCCGCGGCCATTTCTGAGCTGCAATCGAATGAAGAACGCCAACTGCCGGGTTGGATTTTCAACCACAACGCGGGTGATCTTTTCTTTGCCCCTTTGCTCCGTGCTGCTTTCAACTTTCAACTTGACCCCCGGCAATTGCTTCAGCCCTGTAAAATCTCCCAAAGACCGTGTGGGGGTGTAATACCAGACAGATTTTTCCCAATCGAGAATGTCCGGTTTGGTCGAAAGCCAATAGAAGTTAGTGCTGACTAGCTTCCCGGCAATGTCGGTCAGTAGAAGCCGGACAAAGTAGGTCGTAGTCAACTCCCGGAGCTCGGGAATGTCCAATATTCTCGTACTGCTGTCTGGAGGAAAATCCAAAGTCACCTCGCGGGAGAACCGCTCCTTGAGATTCATGTCCAGGACCTCTGCCCTAGTTTTGAGACTCTTGAATTCCCGGAACAGCGAATTCACCACGTAGACCGACCGGTCATCATAGGAATACTGTACGTGTATTGGCTCACAGGCCTTTTTGGTCCCAAAATAGGCGCCTGCCGGACGTAAGTAATAATCGTAAAGATTCCAGATCAGCGACGGCCAGGCGTTGTTCAGCATCTCATGCAGCACTCCCGTGGAAACATACTTGTTCCTGCCGTAGGCTTCAAACATGGCCCGCTCTCCCTCGTAGGCCATGACCTGGGCCTTCATCACATAGTCCTCGAGAGTATTGGCTTCACCGTAGCGGGCATTCAGCGCCTGAGTGAATACCTTGATATCTTTAAATGCATTACCCCCGGCATGGAAGTCCCAGTACTCATCGATAGGCCACAGATGGTCCTGGGGTATAAATCTGCGCAGGCTCTCTACCGGCGGCACAAGGGGACAGGGACTGGTCTCGGTAATAAGGCCGAAGGCCCCGCCTCGCTCCTTGTCAGTCAGCCAATAAGATGGGGGGACGTAATCATAAGGCCCCGTCATCTTTAAACCCGTACTTTCTTGCGTGCTGAGCTTGGAGGTCGCAGAGGACTGGAAGGGATTGGGCCAGCGAGTCTCCTTCAGGATGTTGACGTACATCTGCTCGACTTTGGGCGGAGGGGGATTATCGTCCCCATTGAGCCAGGTTAATACTGAAGGATGATTTCGAAACCAACGCAGGTGGTCTCTGAGTGACTCGGCCGCGATTTGATGATCCTCGTCATTCCAAGTGTCCCATCTTTCCCAGTGATCACAACAACACCAACCGGGCATGAGCAGCAAACCGTACTGGTCACACAGGTCCAGGAAGTTCTCGTCCTCGAATTTCCCGTCCATTCGCAGGACGTTGAGATTCATGTCTTTGAAATACCGGATCTCCCATTCCTGCCTCTCCGCCGAGGATCGCAGCAGCATGTCGGACCACCATCCTGCCCCTCGGGCCAGGATCCTTTGCCCATTGACCTTATAGATTCGATGACCAAGGGGGCTCAATTCCGAACTGACCTCTCTGATTCCAAACCGGACCTCCTGTCGGTCAGAAACCCGTCCGTCCACCTCAAACTCAATGGCCAGCGTGTACATTTCCGGGGAACCCATTTGAGCGGGCCACCAGATGCGGGGATGGGAGAAGTGGAGCTGTGGGAAACGATCGGGGGTAAATTCTACCAGCCTCGAGCCTTGGCCCTCAAGGTCCACCTCCCGGGCAAAATGAATATTTTCAATCTGGCCCTTCAGACGCCCCTTGACCACATTGTCTGTCGCATTAGTGAGCTCGGCAGTCACAGTCAGTTGAGCATCTGCTAACGAGGGAAGGGCCAGATGAGAGGTTACCTGGGGGAAACGCACCGCTACGGGTCCGCTCGCCGTGATATACACCGGACGCCAGATCCCAAGGTTTTTGTCAGGCGGGCACGGGTTCACATCCACCCAATTAATCCCCAGGTCGCCCGGCTGCTGAGGAAAGACCTCAACCGCCAGGACATTGGTTTCTCCGGCCCGTGCAGTTTTCCCGATGTTGAACTCATGGAAGCGAAAGGGGCCTGCCACTCTCCTGCTGTCAGCGATCTGTAATCCGTTCAGCCAGATGTTGGCCCGAAAGTTGATACC
>JBGPHY010000508.1:0-4783 GCA_041484625.1 Terriglobia bacterium
AGCGGATTTCTCGCCCATCCGTGGTGGGAAGAACAATGTCGGCACTCTGGAGGGTGGAAAGTAGCGCCAGGGCTTGGGTGGGCGACAGTCTGGAGTTTTTCCGCTGGAGCAGGTGTTTCAACGTCACCCAGAGCGCGTAACCCAAAAACGCCACCAGGATGTGAGCCTTGACGCGCCGTTCCAATTGGTGAAACAAGGGTCGAATCCACAGCGCGCTTTTCAGAACTCGAAAGGCGGGTTCCGCTTCCGTCAGCTGGATGTACTTGTTCCACAGCTCTTGGGCCGATTCGCCAGCTAGATTGGTGCGCAGCAAATAGGCTCCTTCGCGAGCTTCTCGCCAAGCCTGGCGCTCTTCCACTCGCTGCCACTCCACTTCAACAGTGCCCGCGCGCTCAACCACGCTCATCTGATACAAGTCGGCCACCCGCGGGTGACGCGCCCGCAGACTTGCCAAGGCCTGCTCTATTTTAGCCCGGTCCTTGAGTCGTCCTTGGGCCACCCGTTGGTGGAGACGACCGAGCGCCTGCTCCAGACGTTGGGAGAAGCGGCGCCGAATGGCTTTTTCTTTTTCTCGGCGGGAGGTAGAGCGGTACAGCACATAGGTCTCCGTGCCACCGGGCAGGCTCACTAATTTCACCTCCACCTCCTTTCGGATTTGGTTCCAACCATCCTTCAGCAAGGTCTTTTCGAACTCTTTGAGTTTCGAGCGCGGGGTGCCCACCACGTATTGTCCACCGCGTTGGCGCAGCGCTTCCAGATTGGCTTCGCTGACGATCCCTCGATCAAACACCCAAACCCGCCGGGCCTTGCCGTATTTGCGCTCCACCATCCGCATCAATACGTCCAGCGTTGTCACATCACTGCGGTCCCCATCCAAGGTCTCATAGCTCAAGGGAAACCCTTCCACATTGACGATCAGCGCAATCACCACCTGCTTGCAGTCGGGGCGATGATCGCGGCTGTAACTCCGCCGCATCATCGGATTCTTCGGCGCTTCTCCTTCCACATAGCTGCTGGTCAGGTCGTAGAGCTACACGTCAAATTCGGCTTCGAACAGTTCCCAGTAACGCTGTTTCAGATGCCGCTCGATCTCGCTCTTGTGCGGGATCAGCCGGTCCAGACACCGATACAGCCGTGTGTGATTGATCGTGGCTTCGGGAATCCTCAGCATGTCCTCCAATGCCGTCGCCGGATACCAGCGTTCTTCGATCGCCAATTCACTGCCCGGAGCGCACAATCGGTTGATCGCCAAAACGGCGGCCACTCGTGACCAGGGGACCTCGGCCGCCTCCCCGTCCAGTTGCTCTTGCAACAAGCGGTCCAACTGCAGTCGCTTCCACAACTCCCAACCCAGCAAACAGGGGCCAAATTGCCGCACCCGCTCAAAACGAACTTTCCTCAATAACACCCGAGCGACTTCACCCTCATTCTGCGGCGGCTCCACTTCCGAAGGAAACAACTTCAGCTGCCGGCACTCCCCCTGCTCGTTGAACACCGCGATGGTCTTCAGCCAGCGAGCTTGCGCCGAGTGATTCAGTTCTCCCAGATAACAGAGCGTGCGCTGACGGGGACCATCGGGCGTCCGCACCGTTTCTACCAGCGACCAGTAGACAGGCTCTTTGCCATCTTTGTGGCGGCGATTCGGTCTCAAGAACATCGACCGCATCCTGCCACAGCCCGTGACCGACCACAAGAGAGTAGGTCTCCACTACATTGCTGTTTGAAACTCGCCATCCTGAAAAATCAAGAAGTTGCCTTCAAAAAAATCTTCAAAATCGGCTAAAATCACCTCCTCGTGGTCAACTTAGGCTAGTTGGGAAACGCGAGGAACCACCCATTTCCAGAGTTCTTCGGGGATGGTTCTCTTGCCCTGGCGCGTGGCCCGCCAGTCCTTAAACTGCTGCTTATGCTGTTCTAATCGTTCAGCCAGCGCCTGATTCATCGGACATCCTCCCTGAATATCAAATTTTCAGAGAGCATACCCTGCCGCTTCTCCCACAGTCACGCGCGCTTACCGAAAACACACCATAGATGCAGTTCTCTCCTGGCCTTCGCCGTTGTGGTTCGAAGTGCCTTGTCTTTCCAAAAGAGGGGCCAGGCACGTTTTGCGCATCAACCAGAGAGCGAAACGAAAGGCTCAGCGGAGCCTGAGGGGAGCCGAAGGTTGTTGCGCAGGGCCTGGCGGAAGCGCCGCTTGAAGCCTGGGAAAGGTATCAGCAAACGCGCTTTGCTGATTTCTTTGCCAGGCGTCGGCGCGTGAGACATTCTATGTCAAGCCCTAATTGTACGTGTCGGGTTTGTCAGAGCAGAGATAGGTAATCCGAAGCCCGTTCTTAGGGACTTATTGGCTTTAGGACTGGGAAGATCGTGTTCCCGCCCGTGATCTGTGGCTGCTAATTTCCGGTTTAGCCCGTATTACGTCCAGTAGGTCAACATTAACCACCCCGACCTCGTATGGTAAAAAAATCGAAAGGACTGAGACACCACAGCTTGCAGTCTCGCCTTTTGTAATGACCCGCAATTGGCTCGGCCAAATTCGGGCTACGTTACATTACGTTACATCGGAACGAGACTTAGCTCTGAAATGAACGCGGAGGATTCTTGCGCAGTTGACCGGCCAATCCACAGGGTTGGCAGCCGAGTATCTCAGAAGATCGTGGACACTAGAGCCAATCGGTGCGCTAACTGAGGGTTTCGGAGCCAGCCAATCAGCCTTCAAAAGGTAAGTTTCACGGCAAACTGAATGATCCTTGGGTCATAAGCCGACGTGATGCGGCCGAAACTGGCCGACGTCAGTCTGCCGTTCGGAAGCTGGAAATTTACATTGTTAAAGAGATTGAAGAACTCGGTGCGAAACTGGAGGGCAGTGTGCTCCGTGATTCGGGTGGTCTTCAGCACTCCGAGATCCGTATTGAAAGATTTCGGACCCCGCAGCACGTTCCTTCCGGTGTTGCCAAACGTGCCTTCGGCATTCTGCACAAAGAGTGAAGTATCAAAAAACTCAGACACCATCTCGCCGTGGGGACGGTCGGAACTCAGTTGAGCGGCGTGAATATCGGTGCCGATGAAGTCCGCGCGGTCGCGACCCACTCCGCTAAACGAGTTATCCTTTCCGCTGCGAACCTGGAAGGGGAACCCTCCGCGCCAAGCCACGTTTGAGGTGATCCCCCAGCCATTCAGGATGGCGCCGGCTACGCCAGTCAGACGCAGCCGTGGGATTTCATAAATACTTGAAAGCTTAAAGTTGTGGGCGACATCTTCCCTTGCCCTGCCATGGTCAAAGGTCCGGTCAAACGGGTTGGTCCAACCGGCATCGTCGAGCAGCTTCGCCCAAGTGTAATTGGCCAGTAATGATAAGCCTTGGCCGAATCGCTTTTCCACGGTCAACTGTCCCGAATGGTAGTGCGAGTTGTGGGCCGAGACGATTGCGCCCACAGTGCTGAAGTCCTGGAACCTGCGCCGTTCTTGCGTATTGTCGACCGTCGAAGCCCCGGGGATGTAGATCGCGGGGTTGGCTTCCTGGGCGGGGTTGTAATCGTCCGAGCCGGATATGCGCGTCCCCTTGTTGCCGACGTAAGCGGCCCGGACGACCCAGCTCGTGCCAATTTGCCGCTCGAGCGTCAAATTCCAGGTCGCAATCTGAGGTATGCGGAAATCCTTCTGCATGTAATACAGGCTAACCGGCGTCACAAACGTCGCCTCGGGCCCCGGAACGTTGGATCCATACTGAGCTGGGAACGGGCTGGGAATTCCGATGCTGCCCCAGGGATCGTCGAAGGAGACGTTATTGAACTCGTAGGACGACTGAAAGGGCGGGTTAAAGTACATGTAAACCAGGGCGCTAAACACCGGGGTGTAGTAGTAGCCGGCGCCGCCCCGCAGGCTGGTCTTGCCGTCCTTGGTGAGGCGGTAGGCGAATCCGATGCGAGGAGCAAAATTCATAAGATTGCTGTTGTACCCGGCAGAAGGGCAGCCCGGGTCAGGCGTCTTGCCGCCATAGATCAATCCTGCCGGAGCATTAGGGTACCGAAGAGACTTGGCGCCTGGCTGGAAGCATCCGACACGCTGCTGGACTTCCATATACGGCAGAGAGGGGTCCCATCGAAGACCTAGGTTCAAGGTCAAGTTGGGGTTGACCCGCCAATTGTCCTGGGCAAAAAAGCCCAGCCGTGTGCCGCGCATGAGCTTGAATTCTCCGCCTCCCTGGATGAAATCTGAGGCGCGTCCCAACATGTAGTCGGCCAGATTGTCACCGGATAATTGGTTTCCAAACGTGAAATTTCCCGATTGGAGGTAGGTGTTATCGAGGTGATTCTTCACCCGGACGACTTCTGCTCCAAAGTGGAGTTCATGGGAACGTCTAATCCAGCTGACGTCCTCGCGAACAGTCCAATCACCCCGGTCGAAATCCTCCCTTTCACTGGTGTTCACGCTGAAGTAGCCGTCCACATTGAAGGCCAGCTGGGGGTCGGGTGGAGCGGAGATCGTGGAGCCTGCCTCGGGAAAACCGAACGTGGCGTTGGGGAAATGCCCCCCTCTTTGCTGGTTCCAGCCAAACCAGGTGTTTATTAGAAGTGTCGGTCTGGCCGTGAAAGTGTGGTTGACCGCTACGTTTTGAACCCGGACGCCATGTATGTCGCTGCTGGCTGCCAGGAGATTCTCCGCCGAGAACGATCCCGGCTGATCGAAATCGCTGAAGAAGTACCGTCCGTTGATCTGGTTCTTTCCGGCGTTGTAGTCGCCCTTGATCATGAACTGGTTCTCGTTTTGCTCCCCGCTACGC
>JBGPHY010000509.1:0-4780 GCA_041484625.1 Terriglobia bacterium
AGAACTCACAACGGAGGCAGGGGATTGCAGGATCGATTGCCATCCGCTGTCCGGGCAGCATTGGTTGGTCGTTCCCGTCCCGGGCGCTCTTTCCAGCGACTTCAATCACTCCGGAAAACTCGTGACCCAGGACCAGGGGCGATCCAAGGGGAGTATCACCGATGAAGCCGTCGAGATAGGTGTGCAGGTCTGAGCCACAAATGCTGGTCACCGAAGTCCTCAATAGAACTTCATCAGCCCCCGGCGGCAGAGGCCGAGGAACCTGCTCTACCCGCAGGTCCCGGGCACCGTGAAGAAGGACGCCGCACATCGAATTGTCGAGATTCGAGCGAGACATCATGGAAGTGGGGTCAGGACGGCTGCATACCCTCCACCCGGCGCCAGCGAAATTGAAAGCCTGTCAGAGTTGGACACCTGGCGGTTGCCTGTGGCAATTCGGTCGGGGAAGTCCGCGGCATCGGCGGCGTCGGCAAAAAACTGAAGCGTGAATCTGCCGGACTCCAGAAAGGACAAAGGCACTTCAACAGTTCTTGCCTTGGAATCATTCATAGCGCCGACGAACCAGCGGTTGCCGGATTTTCGAGCCATGGTAATAAACTCTCCCACCTGTCCATTCAAGACCTTCGTTTCGTCCCAGGTGGTCGGGACGATTCGATAGAACTCGAGGCCAGGTTGACCGCGATAGTTGTATGGGGAGTCGCAGAGAACCTGCAGGGGGCTTTCATAAACCACCAGCATGGCGAGTTCCTGGGCTCGCGTCCCCATCACGAACGGAGCCACATCCTGGGCCCGGAACGTAGCCTTGCTAGCGTGCCGAAAACCGCCAGGCGTGAAATCCATGGGTCCAGCCAGCATCCGCGTAAAAGGCAGCGTGAGCTTGTGTTCCGGGGTGACCCGGTTACTCCATTTATTATACTCGTTGCCCATCACTCCCTCACGAGTGACCAGGTTGGGATAAGTCCGCTGGAGCCCTGTGGGCTTGTAGGCTCCGTGAAAATCTACGAGCAGGTGATGCTGGGCGGCCTTCTTAACAACCTGCTGGTAGAAATTCACCATTTCCTGGTCATCGCGGTCCATGAAGTCGATCTTCACTCCCGATATACCCCACTTCTCATACAGGGGAAAAGCTTCCTCCATTTGCCGGGCGACATGGTTCCAGCGAAGCCAGATCAATACACCCACTTTTCTCTGATGGGCATACTGAATGATGGCCGGAAGGTCTACCTCCGGGACAGACTTCGTGATGTCAGCATTCGGGATCAGCGGGTCCCCATACCAGGTCCAATCCACCAGGACATACTCCCAACCCATGTCGGCCGCAAACTGGGTGAAGTAATTCATACTGGCCGTATTCATGCCCACCGGGAAATTGACGTCGGGGGCGTAAGAACCACTCCACCAGCGGTCCCAGGCTGATTTGCCGGGCTTGATCCAGGAGGTGTCCTGGAGCGTGCACGGTTCGCTCAGGTTCAGAACCAGGTTCGATTCGATCAAATCTCCTGGTCGTTGGCCGACCATCAAAACCCGCCAGGGGGAATAGCGGGGAGCCCGGCTTCGAACCAGGACGCCCGGCTCGTCAGGTCTCGGAGAAAGAGTGGTCACCAGCGCGTTGGGGCAAGACCCGGCGCCGGAGAGATACATCCCGGCCCAGTCGTCCAGATTGGCTTCCGTGATGGCCACTCAGGCTCCCTCATCCACCTGGACCAGCATCGGCAAGCCGATGACAGAAGAAGGGATCACCTGGCTGAGGGTGATTCGATCGAATTCCTTCTCTTGCGAAGATGTATAGGTTCCATACTGGGCCGCCCAAGCCGTGTGATTCCCGGCAAAATGGAATTCCGAGCGTTCCGAGGTGAGGCGGAAATCCTGAATCCCCGCTTGAGGCGGTAAATAGTATCGAAAGGCCACGCCGTCGTTGTAAGCACGGAAAAGCACTTCCACCTGCCGATGCGGAGGGTTGGTTTCTTCCAACCAGAGGTGAAGTTCATTGCAGTGGTCCACCACGTTCTTGCTTTTCCCGGCCACGGTCTGCCAGTTCTGTTGGATGGTACGCAAGTCCTGCTTCTTGATGACCAGGTCGCGACTGATGGGGCCCGTTTCTTTGAAGTCCAGACCCAGGGGTGAATCGAGGACGATATCTTTTCGGTGGAAAGCCACAGAATAGTAGAACCGGTTTCCCGCCGGGTAAGGGTCAAGCTTTTCCTTGATGGCGATCGACACTTGGATCTGCCTGTCCGGGGAAGACAAGGTTAGGGCAGAGCTCGCCGCCACCGTGTTTGTGTTGAGCAACGAACATACGGTTATAGCAGTGCAGGTCGAAAAAACAAGGGGGGAGAGCCTTTTCATAACCATCGCCTCGGATATGGGGTGATAGTAGCGCAAGCTGGCAACAGCCTTTGACTTCTCTTCGTCTGCAGAATCACTTCTGCCCGTAATAGGCTCCGGGCCCATGCTTCCTCAAGAAATGCTTATCGAGCAGGCTTTGGGAAATGGGTGGAACTCCTGAGCTTAGGCTTACAGAGTAATAAGCCATGCGCGCCAGTTCTTCGACGATGGCCGCGGTGTGAGCTGCGACCGTGGCGGTCGGGCCCCAACAGAAGGGTCCATGGCTTGACACCAGGGCGGCCGGAATCCGATCGGGATCCAGCCCGGCAAAGCGACGCACAATGACGTGTCCGGTGTTTTTTTCGTACTCTTCCTCGATCTCCTTCGGTTCCATGGGTGCGGTGATGGGGATGGGCCCTTGAAAATAATCGGCATGAGTCGTGCCCAGGCAGGGGATTTCGCGCTTGGCCTGGGCCCAGGCCGTAGCATAGCGCGAATGGGTGTGAACTACTCCGCCGATTCCGGAGAAGGCGCGATAGAGCACCAGATGAGTCGCCAAATCGGAAGAAGGCCGAAGCTTGCCTTCGACGGAATTTCCCTCCAGGTCAGTGATTACGAGATCGGCGGGTTTCAACGTGTCATAGCTGATCCCGCTGGGCTTGATCACGACCAGCCCATCCTGCCGGGAGATTGCGCTGGCGTTGCCGAAGGTATAAATGACCAGCCCCTGCCTCACCAGTTCCAGATTGGCTTCGAACACCTCTTGACGCAGGGGTTCCAACATCATGGGCCATCCTCGCTTGCTGGACCTCAGGAGAACTTTGCTAGCCGTGATTTCACGTCTTCAGAAAAACGTTCGATGTATTGCTGTACGTAATCCTGGATACTAAGTTTCTTATCCTGGATGAGCGGAGTTAAATCCATGCCGAAGTTGACCAATTGCGCGGCATCCACAGCGTGGCTCTGGAAATACGTCGCGTTAGCCTTGCGCCGGCCCTGTGTCGCCAGATCGTAGCGTTTGCCCCCGGCAACTTGCGAATCGAAGACACCCACCAAACTCGTGGAGATACTCTCGTGTTCGTCGAGCGCAAAGACCAGTTTGTCTTCGTCCATCATCCAGTCGAGGCCGCGCCAGACCTCGCAGCCGTAAAGATTCTTGGGGCGGTGCGCCGGAGGGATCTCACAAATGGCTGAAATAGTACGAAGGGCAACAGCCACGTGGGTGTCATGTTTGTCGGCCAGGTTGTGGGTATAGACGACGTCGGGCCGAGCTGCCTCAAGCAGTTGCCGGATGTCAGCCTTGGGAGCGGGATTGGAAGCATTCTTGATTTCGGAGCTGGAGTGGTCAAGAAAGACGGCGGCCGAGTACTCCCCCACAAAAGCGGCCTTCTTCTGTTCAACCCGGCGAACAGCGCGCATCTCGGAATCGCTGTACTTGGCATAGAGTCCCTCGCGCGGACTCCCGGCGCCGTCGGACACCACCACCCCCAGGAACCAGCGGTCCGATTGGCCAAAGCACTTCAGAATGCCTTCCAGCGCCATGATCTCAAGGTCATCCTGGTAAGCACCCACGGCCATGTGAGTGGTGCGTTCGAGCGCTTGTTGTGTGGTTTTCTGGTCCGTGACATAGACCTCAGCAGTTGGTTTAGAAAGGTTCATGGAAAAACTCCCAGTGTCGCGATATATAGTTCGGCAGAATTTATTTCACAGCGGGCAGGCTGGCCGCAGCGATGGATTGGCCGACGCGCCGGTTTGATTCGTCCGGCAAGGCCACCTGGATCCTTTCCCCGATCCCGGGGAAATCACAGGCTAACACCTCCTTGGTTCTCTTCAGGATGACATCCCCGCCAAGACCGGTCGTCACCCTGCCCAGGATCAGGATATGTTTCAGTTCGTAAAAGTCGGCATAGTGTGCCAGCCCGTATCCTAAGAAAGTCCCGATGGTTTCATAGACCTGCTGGGCGAGAGGATCGCCGGCTTTCATTCGCTCCTGCAAGACCACAAGCCTCTCGGGCAATCCCAGGCCAGGATCAAATTGCATGCCGGCGCTCGAGGCAACTCGGTTCGCTCCGACCTGCGAAAAGTACTGAACGCCGCAACCAATGTCCCCGGACCACTCGTCCGCCGGAGCCTCCGTCCTATAGTCAACAGGGGCGAATGCTAATTCATTCAATCCTCCAGTGATGTGCCCTTTGGCATCCACATAACCTGCGGCCTGGCTCGATCCCAGGGCAATTCCCAAGACAGGGTTGTCTCCGATCGACATGGATCCGGCCAGGGCCGTGACTTCGCCATCGTTGATTACTTCCATGGGCACTCCCAGTTCGTCACGAATCCGCAAGAACATCCCGGCGATGCTTTTCTCGAAGTCCTCACGCGAAACCCCACGGAATAAGGAGGCGATCCGGGCACGGTTGGCAACGTACACTCCTGCGGAACTGCCCCCGACCGCGTC